>JBIPMU010000130.1:0-4637 GCA_044377205.1 Chitinophagales bacterium
CCTAAAAGAATGTTAGCTATATAAAAATTGGATTCAATATTTACATGTTGATTACTATCACATGATCCTGAAAAGCAAACTGAAGGTATAATTTCTTTTTTGTACAAACTTAATGGAATAGAAATTGATTGACCGGAGCAGTTTTTGACTTCTACAAATTGGGTTATAGGCAAGGCATAATCTTTGCATGAGCGATTTAAAACTAATTGAATCTCATAAATCCCATTAAATGTGTCAATTAATTTGTATTGTATTTCACCTCCATACAAATGATTGGACTTTGCACACGTGAAAATCATAATTGAAAACAATAAAATCAATAACTTTTTGATAATCATATCTATTCTAAAACATAAGTCTTGTTAATTTAGATTATTATTTCTACAAAAATAACTATAAAAGCTTTAAATTTTCATATAATTTTTAATAATAGTATATCAAGTAATATTAAATTGTTTATTTTTGCAATTTAAAATTAACTTTAAAATTAATCATAATGTCTACTCAAACACAAAGTATGAACTATAAAGTAAAAGATATATCCCTTGCAGAATGGGGTAGAAAAGAAATTACATTGGCGGAAGCCGAAATGCCTGGTTTAATGGCATTGAGAAAAGAATATGCCGCTACCAAACCATTGGCGGGTGCTAGAATTGCAGGTTGTCTTCACATGACAATCCAAACAGCAGTTTTAATCGAAACCTTAGTTGAACTAGGAGCCGATGTTACATGGTCTAGTTGTAATATTTTCTCTACTCAAGATCACGCCGCAGCAGCTATTGCAGCAGCAGGTATTCCCGTTTTTGCATGGAAAGGTATGAATGAAAAAGAATTTGATTGGTGTATCGAACAAACACTTCATGCATTTAAAGGTGGAAAATCATTGAACATGATTTTGGATGACGGTGGCGATTTAACAAATATGGTATTGGATCGTTTTCCTCATTTAGCAAAAGATATAAAAGGTATTTCTGAAGAGACTACTACTGGTGTTTTGAGACTTCATGAAAGACAACAAAAAGGTACATTACCAATTCCTGCTATCAATATTAACGATAGTGTTACGAAATCAAAATTTGACAATAAATACGGATGTAATGAATCTCTTGTAGATGCTATTCGAAGAGCTACAGACATTATGCTTGCTGGAAAAACAGCTGTGGTTTGTGGATATGGAGACGTTGGAAAGGGTTCTGCAGCTAGTTTAAAATCAGCGGGTGTTCGTGTTACTGTTACCGAAATTGATCCAATTTGTGCATTACAAGCTGCAATGGAAGGATTTGCAGTAAAAAAATTAGAAAATTGTATTGGCGATGCCGATATTATTGTTACAGCTACAGGAAACAAAGATATCGTTCGTGGCGAACATTTCTTAAAATTGAAAGACAAAGCCATTGTTTGTAATATTGGACACTTTGACAATGAAATAGACATGGCATGGTTGAATAAAAACTATGGCAATCAAAAAATGGAAATCAAACCACAAGTAGATATGTATAATGTAAATGGAAAAGACGTTATCATTTTGGCTGAAGGTAGATTGGTAAATTTGGGCTGTGCTATGGGACATCCATCATTTGTAATGTCTAACTCATTCACAAATCAAACATTGGCTCAATTAGAGTTGTGGACCAATACAGACAAATACTCAAATCAAGTATATGTATTGCCTAAACATTTAGATGAAAAAGTGGCACTTTTACACTTAGAAAAAATCGGTGTAGAATTGGAAGTTTTATCTCAAGACCAAGCTAGTTATATAGGTGTTCCAGTAGAAGGCCCTTATAAAGCTGATTTTTATAGATATTAATCATTAAACATTTCAAATATAAAGGTAGTTGAGGATTCTCAGCTACCTTTTTTTTTATCCAAAAACTATGAATGACTTACTTTTGTAGTATCATAAAAAATGAATGAAAGAAAAAATACATATCTTATTTGAAGATGATTATATTATTGCAGTAAGTAAACCTTCTGGCTTGTTGACAATAAAAGATAGATTGGGCAAAGAACCCAATTTATTTGATTATCTTAAAAAAAATAATGAAGAATTACGTCTCATTCATAGATTGGATAGAGACACATCAGGATTAATCATTTTTGCTAAAAATGAAGAAGCACAAAAAGCATTTAGCCCCTTATTTGAACGACATGAAATTATAAAAATTTATCATGCTATTGTAGCAGGTAAACCACTTAAAAATGAGGGTTTGATTGAAAATTTTATAGAAGAAAATCTTCAATTTCCAGGCACCTATCGAGTGGGAAATCAAAAAGGAAAATTAGCTGTGTCATTTTTCAAAGTTTTAGAGACCTATAAACAAAATAGTCTCATTGGGTTTGATATTCGAACTGGAAGAACTCATCAAATTCGTGTACACGCAAAATTTATTGGAACACCATTAGCATTTGACTCACTATACAATCCATATAATGGTATTTATGTATCAAAGCTTAAGTCTAAATTCAAGCAAACAATAGAAGAAGAACGCTCTATTATTCAGCGCCTCTCCCTTCATTCTCGTTCATTAGCATTTATTCATCCTATTACAGGTATCGAACAAAACATAGAATGTCCCTATCCAAAAGATTTTGAAAAAGCTATCGAAATATTAAGAAAATATAAAAATTAAATACATTTTATCTTAGGAAATTCTAATTATAGATCCTGATATACATTCTAGGACAGCCATAGCTACTTCCTCGCCTTTATTACCTAGCTTTCCTCCACTTCTGTCCATAGCTTGTTGTGAAGTATTTACGGTCAATAATCCAAACCCAATTGGAATTTGATATTTCAATTGGATATCCGCCAAACCTTCTGCCACCGCCTGATTGATATAGACATCATGCTCCGTATCACCTTTTATCACACAGCCCAGGGTAATGATTCCATCCAAATTTTCTACTTCACGAATACATTTGAGCGAACCATAGAGCAATTCATAACCTCCAGGCACTAAAAACTGATATACCTCGCCTACTCCATTAATTTTCAGCACTTCTTTTGCGCCATTCAGTAGCACATCTGTTATATTTCCATGATAACTACTGCATACAATGGCTATTTTCTTTTTTGAAAAATCAAACGAAATATTCTTAGTCGTCAAAAGGGGCGCTAAACTCATGAAAATATAAAATTTATAATACAAAAGTAATCATTAAACGCAAAAAAAGACGTACTTTTTTCATATTTCAAGTATTTTTGCACAAAGTTTTGATGTGAAGTATACAAAAAACCTTTTCTTGATTCCTATTTTACTACTCCAAATTTTGAGTGGAACGCTACTTTTTAGCTTTAGCGAATCATCCCAAGGCATCAAGCTTTTAAAATACAACACGTTTTGGTCAACTGATTGTTGCAATTCAAACGAAGAATCTAAATCTTGTTGCGCTGGCGAAACCACTTGTGAGAGCTCATGTCTAGAATCTTGTTGCACCGTTCAACAGCTTTTTTCATTCCAAAGTTTTGAGAAAAAACAAGTAGAAGTTCGTTCTCAATCAAAAATATCCAAAAAGATTGTAAATCTTCACACCCCATTTTATAAAATTCCCGCTACATTAGGCACTCCTCGCATTTCCTATGTAGACCCAAAATCCATACCTACCCGATCTCAGTCTTATCGAGCCTACAGGTGTGTTTGGAATTGTTAGATTTTCATATATTAATATTTAGGCGCGCCTTCGGACGGGCTATCGGCTTTATCTCCTTCGTTTCACTATGGAGGATATCGCCTCTATCCATCGCGCAACATGAGTAGTTTCAGCACTATTTTTCATAATAAATCGAATCATCTACCCTTTTTTTCCAAATCTAATAATTTTAAATAACAGATGAAAAAAACATATATTATCCTCTTATTAGCATTTTCAAGCCTTACGAATGCTATCAGCCAGCAGATACAAGGCTATGTCAATGATCAAAAAGGCAATCCATTAGACAAAGTACTCGTTCATTGGGAAAACAGTCCTTCAAATCAAATTATCACCAATCGTGAAGGTGCTTTTTCCATTCCAAAAATAGAAGGTGAACATCACTTGATTTTCAAAAAAATGGGATTTGAACCCCAAGAATATGACGTGGTAGATACGTTACCTATTTTAATAGAACTAGAACCCAAAATTTCAAAAGGAGCTATCATTACCGATAAGAAAAAAGATAACATTAATACAATTTCTAACGAAGTTGTAGATCAATGCGAATTGGGAAAATTAGCATGTTGCAACCTTGCCGAAAGCTTCGAAAACAGCAATACCGTAGACGTATTATATTCTGACGGTGTTATGGGCGGGCGCGAAATTCAGCTCCTTGGACTCAATGGTGTGTATTCACAGCAATTATGGGAAGGGCTGCCCTATCATAGAGGTTTATCCCAAAAATTAGGACTAGAACTCGTTCCCGGTCCTTGGATCGAAAGAATAGGTATCAATAAAGGAATAGGCTCTGTAGCCAATGGATTTGAAAACATATCGGGGCAAATAAATATAGACTTCAAACGTACTCGAACTACCGAAAAATTATTTCTAAACGGCTATATTTCAGAAATTGCAAAATCAGATTTTAATCTCATCACAGGCCATAAATTCAACGAAAATTTAGCTACCAATTTCTTGGCGCATACTTCATTTTCAAGAGC
>JBIPMU010000002.1:0-16649 GCA_044377205.1 Chitinophagales bacterium
CTAGTAATGTAGGAATTTCAAAGCCAATTTTTAAATTTTATAGCTCTGATAAAGATAAGTTTTATGCAAAATTGGAACAATTCAATCTTACTAAACCTATCGGTATTGAAATAGTAGGGGAAGTACCTCCTCAAATAAAGAAGCCAAAAGAATGGTCAGGAGTATCATTGCCATGGATGTCTATTGGATATGAAATGAAATTGACCCCTTTACAAATTTTGACTTTTTATGCGGCTGTAGCTAATAATGGCAAGATGATGAAGCCTTTCTTAGTAAAAGAAATCAGAGATAATAGCAATATCATTGAAACATTTAGACCTGAGATTATAAATGATCGAATTGCCAAAAAAGAAACCATAATCGCTGTTAAGAAAATGCTAGAGAAAGTAGTAGATAGCGGAACAGCTTCTAATATTAAATCATATTATTCTATTGCCGGAAAAACGGGGACAAATTTGCTTACTTCAAATAAAATTGGATATAAAGAAAAGTTCTATCAATCTTCTTTTGTAGGATATTTCCCTGCAGAGAACCCACTTTATGCATGTATTGTGGTGGTTAATTCTCCTAATAATGCCATAGGTTTTTATGGAAATGTAGTGGCCGCTCCAGTTTTTAAAGATATTGCAGATAGAATATATGCTACAGATATAAAAATTCACAAAGAATTGCTTCAAAAAAATCCAATAACATCACTTGGACTCAAAACCTTTAAAGGATTTAAAGAAGATATTGTTTCAATTGGAAAAAAATTAGGATGGAATACAATTCTAGGAGATTCTTCTCCAGAGTGGGGAACAGCTGTGGTTTCGAAAAAAAATATAGTATTGAAACCCTCATTTTCTACAGCAAAATTAATGCCAAACTTGAAAGATATGAGCGTAAAAGATGCCGTTTATATTCTTGAAAATATGGGCGCAAAAGTCACCATTCAGGGAAAAGGTAAAATTACAGATCAATCCATTAAACCTGGAGAAAGAATATTTAAAGGGAGTTATGTAAAAATTTATTTAGGGTAATTATGGCTATCAATTTAATAGACTTATTGGCAAATAAAATGATATCAAAAAGTATTCAACTTTTGGATCTTACGTCTATTGAATCTATAGAAATGGATAGTAGACTTGTACGCTCAAATACTCTTTTTGTAGCCATTAAAGGCGTACATTCCAATGGGCATGACTTCATAGAAAAAGCAATAGAAAAAGGAGCGGTAGCTATTGTATGTGAAGAACTTCCAGAATCTATAAATCCAAATGTGTCATATATTCAAGTAGAAAATTCTGCTAAAATATTAGGCCAATTGGCGAATACATTTTTTGAGTATCCTTCTCAAAAAATGACAGTAGTAGGCGTAACAGGAACCAATGGGAAGACCACAACTGCTTCATTGTTATTTAACTTATATACTTCGCTAGGTTTTAAATGTGGTCTCTTGTCCACTATTGAAGTTAAAATTGGAGATAAAATTTTACCATCTACTCATACGACTCCCGATGCTATTTCTATTCAATCCTTTATGAGAGAAATGGTCAATAATGGATGTACGTATTGTTTTATGGAAGTGAGTAGCCATGCTATTGATCAATATCGTATTGAAGGAATAGAATTTGACGGCGCTATTTTTACCAATATTACCCATGATCATTTGGATTATCACAAAACATTCAGCCATTATTTAGATACCAAAAAAAGGTTTTTTGATGATTTAAAAGCTACAGCTATAGCTATTACTAATATTGATGATAAAAATGGCAATTTTATGCTTCAAAATACAGGAGCAAAGAAGGTCTCTTATGCACTTAAAAGTATGGGCGACTATCGTTGTAGTATTTTGGATACGTTTACGGAAGGCATGAGTTTGAAAATTGAGGGGAAAGAAATTTATACGCAATTATCTGGAGAATTCAATGCTTATAATATACTAGCTGTATATGCGATGGCATCAGAGTTGGGAATGGATAAGGAAATTCTAGATATAGCTATTTCCAAATTGAAGCCTATTCAGGGAAGATTTCAAACGGTAATTTCTCATGTGAAGAGGATTGTAGGTATTGTGGATTATGCTCATACTCCAGATGCTCTAGAAAAGTTGTTGTTTGAAGCCAAGCGATTGAAAAAAGAAAACCATTTGATTACAGTAGTAGGATGTGGTGGAAATAGAGATAAAGAAAAACGACCAAAAATGGCGCAAATTGCTTGTGAATATAGCGATAAAGTATTATTGACTTCTGATAATCCACGAAATGAAAATCCTGTAGATATTATCAAAGATATGAAAGAAGGACTAGATGGAACTATGCTTAAATCTACCTTGACTATTGTAGACAGGCAAGAAGCTATTCGAACGGCTTGTATGCTATCCGAAACGGGTGATATAATTGTAATAGCTGGAAAAGGACATGAAACCTATCAGGAAATTCAAGGTATAAAATACGATTTTGATGATAGGAAAGTATTGGAATTAATTTTTAATGAATTGGGACTCTAAAAAATAGAAATAATGTTGTATCATCTTTTTAATTTTTTGAATAATCAATTTCATTTGCCTGGTGCAAAATTGTTCAACTATATATCGTTTAGAGCAGGATTAGCTGTTTTTGTAAGTGTGTTGATTATGATCGTTTTTGGAGAAAAGTTGATACAATTTTTGAGAAAAAAACAAATAGGCGAAACGATTCGTGATTTGGGACTTGAAGGACAAATGGAAAAAACAGGAACACCTACTATGGGTGGCCTTATTATCATAGCGGCTATTGTTATCCCTACATTGTTATTTGCCAATCTTACTAATGTATATATATGGATGCTTATTATTGTATCTATTGTATTGGGAGGGATTGGATTTTTAGATGATTATATAAAAGTTTTTAGGAAGAATAAAGAAGGGTTACAAGGCAAATTTAAAATTATTGGTCAGGTAGGCGTTAGCATTTTTGTGGCTATAATGATGTACTTTCATCCTGATATTAAAGTACGTGATTTGAACAATACGTATGTTTTTACGCTTGATGAAGGGAAAATTCATGATCCATACAATCCAGTTAATATTTTTAAGACCGATACAATGATATTGGGAAAAGGGAAAGAAGTAGATGGATTGTATTATACACATGATACTAAAAAATTGATTACAAATGTGCCTTTTTTGAAAGGGAATAATTTGAATTATGATGATATTTTTGAGAAAATAGGATTGCACCCAAATCTCTATTTTATTCCGTTTTTTATTTTATTGATTTTTATCATTACTGCGGTATCCAATGGAGCTAATATTACCGATGGTATTGATGGATTGGCTGCGGGTAGTTCTGCTCTAATAGGTGCTAGCTTGGCGGTGCTTACATATGTGACAGGAAATAGTATTTTTTCCGAATATCTCAATGTTTTGTATATTCCACACGTAGGAGAGCTTGTGATTTTTGTGAGTGCATTTGTAGCAGCTTGTGTAGGGTTTTTGTGGTGGAATAGTTATCCTGCTCAAATATTTATGGGCGATACAGGCAGCTTGGCCTTAGGAGGAATTATTGCTACCATAGCTATTATTATCAGAAAAGAAATGATGATACCTATATTATGCGGAATTTTCTTAGTAGAGAATTTATCTGTGATGATGCAAGTAGGATATTTTAAATACACAAAAAAGAAATTTGGAGAAGGAAGACGAATTTTATTGATGTCGCCTTTACATCATCATTATCAAAAAATGGGTATTCCTGAGTCCAAAATTGTTATGCGTTTTTGGATTGTAGGGGTTTTATTGGCAGTAATTACAGTAGTATTCTTAAAATTGAGATAATCAAATGAAAAAGAGAATAGTTGTTTTAGGAGGAGGTGAAAGCGGAATAGGAACTGCTATTCTTGCACAAAAGCAAGGATATGATGTCTTTTTATCCGACAAAAATTTACTGGTAGATAAATACAAAAATAAATTGGTTCAATATGGAATTGATTTTGAAGAGGGTGGTCATACAGAGGCATATATTTTAAATGCCGATGAAATCATGAAAAGTCCTGGTATCCCAGAAAAAGCGGAAATAATTCAAAAAATAAAAGCTAAAACAATTCCTATAATATCCGAATTAGAATTTGCTTATAGATATCAAAAAGGAAAAATCATTGGTATTACAGGAAGTAATGGCAAGACAACGACCACAAATTTGATATATCATATATTTAAAAATGCTGGACTCAATGTAGGTATGGCGGGAAATGTAGGAAATAGTTTTGCATATATGGTAGCAGAAGAGCCCAAGGATATATATGTGTTAGAAATAAGTAGTTTTCAATTAGATGATATGCATACGTTCAAGTGTGATGTTGCTATTTTACTCAATATTACACCCGATCACTTGGATAGATACAATTATGAAATGAAAAATTATGTGCATTCCAAGTTTAAAATTTCGCAAAATCAAACCGAAAATGATCTTTTTATCTATTGCAAAGACGATAAAGAGACGGAGGATTTTATGAAAGCAAACTCTCATAAGATTTTTTCAGATAAAATTCCTTTTTCTATACTTGAACCTATTCAAAAAGGAGGCTATATAAAAGAAGAACAATTAATTATTAATATTTCAGAACCCGAATTTTCTATGCACACACAAGAATTAACTATCAAAGGCAAGCACAATCATTATAATTCTTTGGCAGCAGGTATTGCCGCTAAACATTTTGAAATTCGAAATGAAAAATTGCGCGATTGTTTTGCAAGTTTTACAGCTATCCCGCATAGATTGGAGAGCTTTTTATCTATCAATGGTGTAGAATATATCAATGATAGCAAAGCTACTAATGTCAATTCTACTTGGTATGCATTGGAGAGTCTTCATAAAAAGGCAATATGGATTGTAGGAGGGGTAGACAAAGGAAATGAATACGAAGTGCTATTAGATTTGGTAAAAAATAAAGTAAAGGCCATCGTTTGTTTAGGAGAAGATAATTTTAAACTACAGCAAACATTTAGCGGAATAGTGGATGTAATTTTAAGTACCAACAATATGAAAGATGCGGTACGTTCGGCTAGTAAATTAGCGGCAAAAGGAGACTGCGTCTTATTATCGCCATGCTGTGCCAGTTTTGATTTATTCAAAAATTATGAAGATAGAGGCGATCAATTTAAAAACTGTGTACGAGAATTGTAAGAATTATTTGAAAAAGAATGGAACACATATTGAGCAAATTTAAAGGCGACAAAATAATATGGATAGTGGTATTGCTACTATCTTTATTTAGTGCTATGGCTGTATATAGCAGCGTAGAGACCCTTGCTTATGCTCAAAAAACATCTGTGGCTTCGCATATTTTTAAACATTTGATGTTGATCGTATTGTCAATATCTATTATGTGGATCGTTCATTTATTTCCATATCAGTATTTCGCTGGGCTATACAAGCTGTTTATTCCTTTGGCTATTCTTGGTCTTTTATTTGCTACATTCATGGGTGAGCGTGTCAATGAAGCGGGTCGTTGGATAAAAATTCCTATAATTAATTTTACGATACAGCCATCGGACTTTGCCAAAGTAGCGCTTATTATGTTTTTAGCACGCTATCTAAGCAAACATCAAGATAATTTAAACTCTATAAAAGGATATTATGGCTTTATGTTGTTGGTTATATTTGCAATATCAGGATTGATATTTATTGAAAATTTCTCAACATCTATCATGGTATTAGTTATGGCATTTACTATGATGTTTGTTGGTAGGGTAAAGAGTACGTTACTTTTTGGCACTATTGGTGTTGGGGTAATATTTGGGGCATTATTTATTTTTATGGTAATGAATGTATCCGATGATTATTTAAAATTTGGAAGATTAAAAACAATTAAATCCAGGATAGAAGAATATACGACCACTAAAGATAAAAAGGATATGCAATATCAGGTAAAACAAGCGCATATTGCTATTGCTAGAGGTGGTATTATGCCTAATGGCCCTGGAAATAGTAGACAAAAAAACTTTTTGCCAAATGCATTTTCAGATTATGTATATGCTATTATAATTGAAGAGTGGGGTTTGCTTGGAGGCATTGTATTAATTATTTTGTATTTGACATTATTATATAGAGTTGTTTTAATTGTGATTAAAAGTCCTCGAACATTTGGTGCTTTATTGGCATTAGGATTAGGATTAAGTATTGTAATTCAAGCATTTGTAAATATGAGTGTCAATGTAGGCTTATTGCCATCTACGGGGGTTACATTACCTTTGGTAAGTATGGGAGGAAGTAGTTTGTTGTTTTTTGGAATTGCATTTGGAGTAATAATTAGTGTAAGTCGAAGTGTAGAGCTGGAAGAGCTGGGCAAGGCCCCTTCTAAAGAAACTTATATAGATGAATTAACAAGCCAAATAGCGGTATAAATAAAGCGTAAATGAGTCAATTGAAAAAGCGAATTTTGATGAGTTGTGGTGGTACAGGAGGACATATCTTCCCTGCTATAGCTATAGCTCGTGCTTTGGAAAAGAAACTTGACGCTACGTTTTTATTTGTAGGCGCACAAGGCAAAATGGAAATGGAAAAAGTCCCAGCTGAAGGATTTGAAATCATTGGACTTCCTATCGCTGGCTTCCAGCGTTCATGGAATTTTGCTAATATCCTCAAAAATATAGCACTACCATTTAAGCTGATATTTAGTTTTATCAAGACCTTTTTTATAATTTTCAAATATAAGCCCGAAGTAGCTATTGGAACTGGTGGCTATGCAAGTGGACCTACATTGAAAATGGCTAGCTGGATGGGAATCCCAACTTTTATCCAAGAGCAAAATTCATTACCTGGATATACCAATCGTATATTAGGATCACACGCAAGAGCTGTTTTTGTATCTTTTGATGGTATGGAATCTTATTTTGCCAATAAAAATGTAATCAATGCCGGAAATGCTATTCGCGAAGATTTTGAAGCGGGAATGATGACAAAGCAAGAAGCATTGGCCGTTTTTGGATTTAAAGAAGATAAAAAAACCTTTTTTATAACAGGAGGAAGTTTAGGCGCAAATGCAATAAATAAAGCTATAGAGAAAGAGTTAGATATATTGAAAAACAACGAATATCAAATTATTTGGCAATGTGGCAAAGCTTATCTAGGTCAATATAAAAAGTACGAAACAGAATCTATAAAAGTAGTTGACTTTATTCAAAACATTCAAGCGGCCTATGCTGCTGCGGATGTGATTGTATCGCGTTCTGGGGGTGCTATTTTTGAGATGTTTGTAGTGGGCAAACCATTAATAATTCTTCCTTCTCCAAATGTGGCTGAAGATCATCAAACTAAAAATGCTATGGCGCTGCAAGAAAGTAGAGCCGCTATGATGATAAAAGATGTTGATGCAAATGAAAAATTAATTCCAACAATGATTCAATTGATGGAAGATAAAGATATGCAGGCAAATATGACTCTGAGCTTAAAAAAATTAGCAAAACCCAACGCCGCGAGTGAAATAGCAGATTATATTATTAAGTCAATACCAGAATGGAATTAAAGCAAATGAAAGATCTAAAAAATATATACTTTTTGGGAATTGGAGGCATAGGGATGAGTGCTTTGGCCAAATATTTTATCCAATCTGGCAAAAATGTAATGGGCTATGATAAAGTAGAGACAGATTTGACGAAAGAATTGGTAGCCATGGGCGCTCAAATACAATATGAAGATAAGGCTTCATACTTTCCGGCAAATATTGATTTAGTGGTATATACTCCTGCTATTCCCAAAGATAGTGTTTTGTGGAATCATATTCAGCAGTCAGGGGTTCCTATTATGAAGCGATCGGAAACGCTGGGATTGATTACAAAAGATAAATTTACCATAGCAGTAGCGGGAAGTCATGGAAAAACATCGGTGAGTAGTATGATATCTTATGTTCTCCAGCAATGTGGGATAGAATGTAGTGCTTTTTTAGGCGGAATCTCTGTCAACTTTGGAAGTAATTATGTTTTTGGCACAGAAGATATAGTAGTAGTAGAAGCCGATGAATTTGATCGTTCTTTTTTACAATTACAGCCAAATCTAATTGTCATAACATCTATCGATACCGATCATTTGGATATTTATGGAACCAAAGAAAATATCTATAAAGCGTTCCAAGAATTTGTAGATAAGTTGGATAAAGATGGACTTTTACTCATAAATGAAAAAGCGGCTGATTTTATCAAAACCGATTGTGAGAAAATGATATATGGCTTTGATAATGAAGAGTTCAATGCTACCAATATTGAGGTTCATGAAGGCTATGGAATGTTTGACATCAATGAAGAAGAGCAAAAGTATAAATTGCATTTCAATGGGCGACATAATATTGAAAATGCTTTAGCTACAGTAGTTGTAGCTACCCTTATGGATGCCGAAGAACAAGAAATTGCAAAAGCACTTTCTGGATTCAAAGGTATTAAAAGACGATTTGAGTATTTGTACGAAGGAAAAAATGCGATACTAATAGATGATTATGCGCACCATCCTACAGAGATTGCGGCTATTCTTCAAAGTATCAAGGAAATATATCCATTTAAGAAAGTTATGGCTATTTTTCAGCCACATTTATTCAGTCGTACCATGGATTTACATTTGGATTTTGCAGCAGCATTAGATATGGCGGATGAGGTAATCTTATTGCCTATTTATCCTGCAAGAGAATTGCCTATAGAGGGTGTGAGTTCGGCTTTGATACAAGAAAATATGACTACCGCTTCAAGAATTATGGAAAAAGAAGCTGTATTAGAATATATAAAAGATGAAGAAATAGAAGTATTGGTAACTATAGGTGCGGGCGATATTAATTTATTACATCCAAAATTGATAACATTGTTGCATGGAAAATAGAAAAAAATATAGCTTTTTAAAAATCATAAAATTTATCGCTTGGATAGGTTTTGTAGCTGTATTTGCTATCGCTAGCTTCTATGCTATAGATACAAAAAATAATGTTCGGGCCAAGAATATCCAATTGATTTTTACAAATAAAAAAGGTAACTACTTTATCAATGAAAAAGATATATTAACCGAAGTAGATAGATTCAATGCTCATTGGAAAGGAAAGCGAATCATTGATTTAAAAATAAATGAGTTAGAAGAAAGTATTTCACAAAATGAATATGTTCAAAATGCTCAAATTGTGTCCGGACAAAATGGAAATTTAACCATTTTCGTAGAACAAAAAAATCCAATTGCTCGCATTTTTGAAGGGGAACAACAATCCTATTATTTATCTGAGAATTGGGATAAGATGCCTACGTCAAATAACTTTTCAAAAAGAGTAATTGCTATTATGGGCTCTACGCAAGGTCTGCTAAATCCTATCACAAAGACGGACAGCTTTATTCAATACGAAGTTAAGACGATTTTGAATTTTGTAAAAGAAAATGATTTTTGGGCAAAAGCAATAGATCAAGTATACATAGATCCAAATGGGAAGATAGAATTGGTGATGATATTTAGCCATTCTATATTAAAATTTGGGACAATAAATGAGGATTATGAAAAAAGATTTAATAAAATATTGATTTTCTACAAATCAGTATTGAATTATGTGGATTTATCGCAATACAAATACTTGGATTTTACATTTAAAAATCAAATAATAGGCATAAAAAGTTAAATAATAAATCAATATAAAAAAATATGGATAAGCAAAAAGAAATGAAAAAAGGAGAAATTGTAGTAGGACTAGATATAGGTACTACAAAAATCTGTGTCATTGTTGCCCAAAAAATCGGCGATAAAAAAATCGAAATTTTAGGAAAAGGTCAAGTCGTTTCTCGAGGAGTAGAGGACGGTGAAGTGAAGAATATCAGAGATACGTCCGAGGATATAATCAAAGCCGTAGAAATTGCAGAGCGCAATAGTAATATGAAAATTAAAAAAGTGATTGTGGGTGTAGCGGGAGCACATGTAAAATCAACAATCATGCGATTGAGCTATACAAGACCAAATTCGGATAGTTTAATTGATGAACATGATATTAAGCAATTGCAAAATCAAGTGAGCAATATTATGACGAGTCCAGGGGAATTAATAATTAGCTATCAACCACAAGAATTTTATGTAGATGGAAAAATACCAAAAAATAATAATCCAATTGGAATGCGAGGCAATCGTCTAGAGGCGAACTGGCATATTATTATTGGCAATACAAATCCTTCCAAAAATATCGAAATGGCTGTAGAAATGGCAGGATTGGAGCTCATCAATATGGATTTGGAGCCTTTGGCTTCGGCAGAAGCCGTGTTGTCTAAAGAGCAAATAAGTGAAGGAGTTTGTTTAATTGATATTGGAGGAGGAACTACGGACTTGGCTATCTTTTCGGATGGAATGATCCGTCACACAGCTATTTTCCCATATGCGGGGGAATATTTGACGGAGCAAATTCGAAAATATTTTAAATTGAGTAAAACGACCGCCAAGTCACTAAAAGAAAATGTAAATGCTACAAGTGCTTTATATAAACATATTCCTTTAGATTCTAAATATCTAGTGGTTAATAATTTTAAAGGACAAGATCCGCTAAATATAGATCAGCGAACTTATTGCAGATTTATCAATGCATGTTTGGATCAGATATTTACATTGGTTAAAAATGAAATTCAATCTAATTTTTATAAAGATGGTCTTAATGCAGGTATCGTCATTACAGGAGGTGGTGCTATGATCAATGATTTGAAAAATTATGTGGAGCAATTTACGGGTATTCCTACTCAAATAGGTAGGCCCAATGCGTATTTATCTAATTTAAAAGATCGTTCATTAGCCGATACGATGTATTCTACTGCTATTGGATTGGTATTATTAGCTGCCAAGAATGCAAATAATGATATGGTAGAAACCAAAGAAGAAATAGAAAGAAGTAAAATAGTAGAAAAGCCAGAGGTAATAGATTTTCAAGAAGAGAAAGTAATAGAGCCCATAAAAGCTGCCAAAAAAGGAAGTTTATGGGCAGAAATATTAAAAACAAAATTTGCTCCATTATTGCTCGATGAGAATACTGTAAAAGATTTTGAAGATATTAAATAAATAAATTAAAAATAAATTAAATAACGTTAAAAAAATTGTATTATGGACTTAGATTTCAATTTACCAAAAGACAAATCTTCTATCATTAAAGTAATAGGAGTCGGTGGTGGCGGTACCAATGCCGTAAATCACATGTATCACAAAGGTATAGCGGGTGTTAACTTTATTGTATGTAATACCGATGAACAACATTTATACGCTTCGCCAGTCCCTAATAAAATTTTATTAGGCCCCGAATTAACTAATGGACTAGGTGTAGGTGCTGATCCAGAAATTGGAAGAAAAGCTACAGAAGAGTCTTTAGCTTTGATAAAAGAAGAATTGGGGCACAATACTCAAATGTTGTTTATTACGGCAGGCATGGGGAAAGGAACAGGAACAGGTGGTTCACCAGTTGTAGCTCAAGTAGCAAGAGAAATGGGTATTTTAACAATAGCAATTGTTACTACTCCGTTTTCAAATTTAGGAAAATCTGCAGTAGAAAAAGCTACAGCAGGTATCGAAAATCTAAAAGAAGAGGTAGATGCTATTATTATTATTTCTAATGATAAAATTAGAGAAATGTATGGTTCTTTAAAAGGTAGCGAAGCCTTTGCTTTGGCTAATGATGTATTAGCAACAGCTGCAAAAGGAATTTCTGAAATTATAACGGTTCCTGGAGAATTCAATACAGATTTTGCGGATGTGAAAGGCGTATTGACTAGCGGAGGTGTTACTATCATGGGCTCTGGATATGCAGATGGTGCAGATAGAGCTAAAATTACTGTTAAAAAAGCATTAGAGTCTCCTTTGTTGAATGATGGAGATATTAGAGGGGCCAAAAAAGCGCTTGTAAATGTTTCATCTTCAAGAGAGCATGAAGTCACAATTGATGAAATTGATGAAATCTTAAACGATATTCGTCTAGCCTCTCGCAATGATATTGATATCATATTTGGTTCTACTTATGACGATACGTTGGGAGAAGAATTGGGTGTGACAATTGTAGTTACAGGATTCAATGGCGGTACTTTTGAAGATTATGAGGAAGTAGTGGCTCAAAAGGAAGTCATAAATGTATTGGAGTCAACTATCCCAGTTCAAATGCAAGAAGAAAATAAAATTTATGTAGATGCGGAACAAGAAGTACAAATTGAATTGGAGTTGGAATTGAATGAAAATAATATGTATGAAGAAGATGAAGTATTAGAGGAAGAAGTACATGAATTTAATGATTTTAATATTGAAGAAAGAGAAGAATCTATGTCATTGCCCGTAATTGAGATTAAGGACAATGGTACGAGTATGGAGAATGTATCTCGTTCTAGAATATTGAATGAATTGAGCTTGGATTTTAGCAAATCTTTTGAATTTGAAGAGGAAGAAGAGGATTTTAATCTAGGTTCGTTGGTAGATAAATCAAAAAAAACGATCTCAGACTCAAATATCAATATTATTGGCGAGAATAAAATGACAGAGAAAAACGTCTGTTAAGTATTAATTAAATTATTATATAACCTCATGCATCCCAGTCTATGATTGGAATGTATGAGGTTTTTTTTTAACATTTTTTTTGAATTGATCTAATTGAAAAAAAATGTCTAGATTTGTGCTTTAACTTTATAAAAAAAATGGAATCAAATTCAATTTCACAAAGTCAAGTAAATTATGATCAGATACTTGCGGATCTTAAAAATTGGCATCAAATAATCAAGGAATATCAAATTCCTAATAATAAAAAAGCAGCTTTTCAGATATTTCTAAGTTTTATTCTTTTTGGAGGTATGTGGGCTATTCAATATTACTTATGGAATATCTCGGTATTATGGGTTGTAGGATTAGCTATACTTAATGGATTGTTATTGGGTAGAATTTTTATTATTCAGCATGATTGTGGTCATAAATCGTTTACGAGTTCACAAAAATGGAATGATATTATAGGTACTTTTTGTAGTATTTGTACAATTATTCCTTATAAATATTGGGCTAAATCGCATGACTTTCATCATGCACACAATGCACAATTAGAAACATCAGATATTGGAGATGTAGAGTGCCTTACTACGGAGCAGTATGCTGCATTGACGCCATTTAAAAAAATTCGATATAGAGTTTACAGAAATCCATTTTATTTGTTTATCGTGGGGGGATTCATTTATGTTACAATTTTCAATCGTTTTGCGTTTTTGAAAACGGGTTATTTTGAAAAAGTAAGAAATAATGTTACGTATAATAATATTTTCTTTTTGCTTGTTTATGTGGCATTAGCTTTTGTTCTTGATCCAAAAAAATTCTTTGGGGTACAATTTATCAATTTATTTTTCTTTGGCACATATGCGCTATGGTTTTTTTATATTCAACACCAGTATAGCGATGTTTACAAACATGGAAAAGAAAATTGGAATTATTTGTTGTCAGCTATTAGAGGAAGTACTTATTATAATTTACCTAGAATTGGTCATTTTTTAACAGGAAATATTGGGTATCATCATATTCATCATTTGGCACCTACTATCCCTAATTATAATTTGCCAAAATGTAGTAAAGAAAATCCTATATTTCAAAAATACGCCATTTCTCTTACCCTTATTGAAAGTTTTAAAACTGTTTATGCCAATCTTTGGGATGAAGAGAATCAAAAAATGATTTCGTTTAAAGAATATAAAAAACGAAAAAAAGAACAAGAATTACAATCAAAATAAGAATTTAAAAAGGCATCCTAACATAGGGTGCCTTTTTTTTGGAAGGTATATTAATTGTGTGCTTTGGATAGTTTTTTATATATAATTTTTTAAAATCGTATTATCTTAGGTATTTTTTTAAACACTTTTATTATTTATTAATAGTTTTGCATTGTATACATAAATCAAATTTATATGAAGATATTTTTACATACTATATTTTTAATTTTTATTTCTGGTAATATTGCTGCTCAGAAAATCACCAAATATTCCCCCGCAAATTCAAATATTACTCAGGGAGTATATAGGCATATTGCTATAGATAATAGTACCAATAATGTATGGCTAAGTAGCAATGTAGGTTTAAGTGTATGGAATGATTCAACCTTTCAACGATTTCATACTGGCAATAGTGGTATTTTGTCAAATTTCGTAAGTTATGTATTTATAGCAGGCATTGAAAAATGGATAGGTACAGATAAAGGAGTCTCTATGTATAATGGTTCCACTTGGACTAATTTTGATACTTCTGCTCATGTGAGTTTGAAATTTATCACAAGCATTACAAAAGATTTATTGGGGAATGTATTTGCAATAAATGGAAATGATAAAGTTATTTTGAAATATAATGGTACTTCATGGGCTACGGTTAGCTATACTACTACGCCTACATCAGGTTGGAGTGGATTGAACAATATTTTTCATACAGGAGGGCAGGTATACGCATATGGAAGCTACAGCAAAGATTTATATAAATATAATGGTACTAGCTTTGATACATTTTCTTTCCCATCTGCTTATATTACAGATTTTTCTATAAAAAAAGATACTGTTTTCTTGCATTACTTCAATAATAGTCAGCAAGGTATTTTTACTAAAATTCATGGAAATAATTTAACTACACTATCAATTCCTTTATGTGCCAAGAGTACTAAGATAAATTCTAATAAGAAGAATATAGTTTTTACTAATTCAGATAGAATAAATAATAGTATTTGTACAAATTTAGGCCCAAATTTTAAAGATTTTGTATTGGATACATCTGGGAATTATTATGGAATAGTTTCAGATTCTATCACTACGGGTGCATTATTGTGGAAATTCCATGAAAGTACCCCTTTAGTAGGAGGACAGATAAAAATAGATGCTTGTAATTATTGGAATTATAATGCAGGAGGCGTAAAAGTAATCGTTCAGCCTGGAAATGCATTGGCTACAACTAATTCCGATGGTTTTTGGTATATCGATTCTATTCCTTTAGGAACTTATACGGCTACAATAGATACCGCTGGAATTTTATGGAAGAAAGCAGCTTGTAGTCCAATTTCCCAAACCTTTCAAGTAACAGATTTTACAAATCCAACAATTTTAAATTATTTTTCAGTAGTTCACAAAAGAAATTGTGCTTATCCACGAGTTACTATTTTTGCTCCTTGGCTTAGAAGATGTTTTACCAATAGAATGTATGTAAGAGTAGCCAATGATTTATCTGCAAGCCAGAATATTCCTGCGGGTACTAAAGTTAAAGTAAATCTTGATAGTAATTTGCTAGTAGATTCTGCAAGTCTTCCATATACATTGGTCTCTGGGATTTATGAGTTTAATGTCCCATCATTAGCTCCAGGACAAGATACGCTAATTTGTATTTGGGTTACCCCCAAATGTAATACTACTATTAGTGGACAAAGTGTATGTATGAATGCTGAAATCACGCCAATTCAACAGTGCTATATCGATTCTATTCCTAATTTTGGGGTGAGCAGTTGCAATACCGCATATGACAATACCAATTATTTAGTAAGCTCTTCTTGTGCTGCAGATTCTGTGGTTTTTACTATCTCTAATACCGGGAATGGCAATCCTAGTTGTCCTGCACCTATGAAAATTTTATTGAACGGCTATGAATGGAAAGATACCACGATAACTATAAATGCAGGGATGAACAAAGTGGTTAAATTTCCTAAAACAGGTGCTACCTATAGTGTAGTGGTGGGCAATCATCCTCTTCATCCATCTAATACCAATGCTATAGCGCATCAAGAATTTTGTGGAAATAGTAATAATTGGTATTTTGGTGCAGCAAATGCTTGGTACAATCCTAGTTTTTCAAATTATATCTCTAATTATTGTGGCATATTAAGAGCTTCTTACGATCCCAATGATAAGCAAGTTACGCCAACTGGTGTTGGAGCTTTAGGCGCCATAGATTCCAATTCTTCACTTCCTATGACATATACTATTCGTTTTCAAAATACCGGAAATGACACTGCTATTAATGTAGTGATTCGAGATACACTGAGTTCGAATTTAGAAATACCAACAATTAATACAACTTCGAATACACATCCATATACATTTCAAGTATTAAGCGGTGGAATAGCAGAATGGACATTCCAAAATATTATGCTTGTCGATAGTGCCACAAATGAGCCACTATCTAAAGGTTCTGTTTCTTATACCATAAATCAAAAACCAAATTTGGCCTATGGTACTCAAATAAAAAATACAGCGCTTATTTACTTTGATTTTAATGCTCCTATCATTACAAATACAGTGCTAAATACTATTAATACTGCTGTAGCAAGTACAAAATTTGATACGATTTGTGATACCTTTACTTTTAAAGGAAATCAATACACAGTTTCAAATTTATACAAAGATACGCTTGTCAATTATTTAGGTGGAGATAGCATTGTGTTTAATTATATTACTATTAATAATTCTTCAAGAGATACGATAGTGGAAGCGAATTATTGTAAATTGAACTATTTCTTTATAGACACAGTGGTCTCATCTAGCGGCTTTTATACAAGAAAATTAATAAAATCTAATGGCTGTGATAGTTTTAAAATTCTTAATATCTCATTTATAGCACCAATAAGAGATACGCAAAATGTAACGAGCTGCAATGCCTATATATATAAAAGTAATATATACCATAGCAGCCAATCTTTTTTCGATACCATTACAAGTGGAT
>JBIPMU010000131.1:0-4605 GCA_044377205.1 Chitinophagales bacterium
CCAAGACTCTCCATGACGTTTTCCTTTTACAAAATTCTCTTCTTTTTGTACTTTTTGAGAATTGGGAAAATAATACTTATATGAACCATCTTTTATACTATCCGGAACTTCCAAAACCAATTTTGATTTTGTTTCTAATTTTTCTTTTTGAATCGTTTTTTTCTTTTGCGCAAAAAACAATATTGGGATTGAAAACCATAAAGCTATCAATATTATACATTTTCTATACATCATATTATCAATATTATTTAAATTACAACTTTTTATCAAATAGTAAAATACTCATATTTAACTCATCCATAATCCACACAAACGATACAATACTCTAGCACCTACATTTGCATCCCATGCTGAATTTCCTACTTCGTTCAAGTCTATTCCTACAATCTCTTTTCCAGAAGCTTTTACTTTATCAAGCAAATAAAAGATGCTATCTATATCAAAGCCTCCAGGAACCGGAGTTCCCGTATTAGGACACAAAGCAGGATCCAAACCATCTATATCAAAACTTATATAAATTTTTTGTGGTAAAGAAGCAACTATTTCATCACAAATCTGTACCCATGTTTTACCTTCTATCAATTGTTTTTTTATAGCTCTATCGTAGAATACATTTACTTGTTTTTCAGTATTTATGGCATAATTTGACTCTTCTTCACAAAAATCACGAATCCCAACTTGACAAAGTGAGTGAATACCTTCTAATTTTAAGGCATTATACATAATGGAAGCATGAGAATATTTAAAATACTCATAGGATTCTCTTAAATCCATATGGGCATCAATTTGTAATATACCAAAAGATACCCCTGAATCAGATAATGCTTTGAAAAATCCATATGGTGTACTATGATCCCCTCCTAACAATACAACTTTCTTTTTTTCTTGTATTAATTTTTTTGTATTATCATATACATATTGAATCATTTGCTCACAAGCAATATTAACTTTATCTATATCTTGCTTTAATGTAGTATTTGTGTTAGGATTTTCACCAATTGCTTGTAGCCTTATAGCTTCTTTTGCCATTGCACGATGCTTCTTGCTCAGCTGAAGGATTTCATCATTTGAAGGTACAAAATAAATTCCTTTCTCCCAAAAATTGCCATAATCAAAATCAAAAAGATCTACTTGTAAGGATTCTTCTTGAATAAGTTGTGGAGCATATGAAGTTCCTTCTGCATAGGATACAGTTACGTCCCATGGCACTGAAACTACAACAAGATCAGTTTCTACTATATTCTTAGGAAGTCCATATAGATTTCCATTGTCTAATGCGATATCATTTGGATTAAAATCATTCATGTGTTATTTTTAATTTTGGCAAAATTACTAAAAAATTATAAGAGCTTAAAATAAATTAATGATGATAAATAGCAATAATTGTATGAATAAATATAGTATAGAAATGGGTTATTTAAAATTGATATAATACGATTTTAAACTATACCGACACCATTATATAGGTAACAAAAAAAAAGCAACACTTGAAGTGTTGCTTTTTAAATTAAAAAAAAAATGATTAATCTTCTTTCTTTTCTTCAGATGGCTCTTCAGTAGAATTTTCCTCTTCAACAATTGTACTCTCTTCCACCACATCTTCTACAGTTGTTTCTTCTATATTTACTGTTTCTTCAACTGCTATTTCTTCTACAGTTGTTTCTTCTATACTTGCTGTTTCCTCAACTGCTACTTCTTCTACAACTTCTTCTACTACAGGAGCTTCTTCCACAGCATTAACTACTGGAGCTGTACTAGCTTTTTTTCTACTTCTTCTTGTTTTACCAGCAGCACTAGAAGATTCTGTTTTGTATATTTCATTGAAATCTACTAACTCAATCATTGCCATTTCTGCAGCATCAGAAGAACGAAATCCTAATTTAATAATTCTTGTATAACCTCCTGGTCTTGAAGAAATTTTATCAGAAATAGTTCCAAATAATTCTTTGATAGATTCTTTATCTTGTAAATAAGAAAACAATATTCTTCTATTATGAGTAGAATCAGTTTTACATTTAGTCAATAATGGTTCAATGTGTTTTCTTAATTCTTTAGCTTTTGCTAGCGTTGTATTTATTCTTTTATATCTAATAAGTGCATTAGATAAATTCTTTAACAAGGCATCTCTGTGTGCCTTTTTTCTTCCTAAGTGATTGATTTTGTTACCGTGTCTCATTATTTTATTTGTTTAAACTAAAATACACCGTATTAGGTATGTATTTAGAAATTAAAAATTTAATTTTTTTATTGATTTACTTATTAAAAATCTTCGTGTAATCTATATTTTGCGATATCCATTCCAAAAGAAAGTCCTTTTTCTACTAAAAGTTCTTCAATTTCAATTAATGATTTTCTACCAAAATTTCTAAATTTCAATAAATCATTTGTATCAAATTGAACTAATTCTTCTAAAGTTTCAATTTTTGCAGTTTTCAAACAATTGAAAGCTCTTACTGATAAATCTAAATCTTCAAGTGGCGTTTTCAATAATTTTCTCATGTATGAAATATGCTCATCTACAACTTCTACTGCTTTAACTTCTGGAGCATCTAATGTGATATTCTCATCCGTTAACAATAATAAATGTTGAACTAAAACTTTAGCAGCTTCTTTAATAGCATTTTCTGGATGAATAGTTCCATCTGTTTTGATATTTAACGTCAATTTCTCATAATCTGTTCTTTGCTCTACACGGAAATTCTCAATAGTATATTGAACATTCTTAATAGGAGTGTAGATTGAATCGATTGGAATATAACCAATTGGCATATCAGGAATAATATTTTCTTCTGCAGGAACATAACCTCTTCCTTTTTGAATAGTAATTTCCAAATTCAAAGGCGCAGCTCCATCTAAATTACAAATAACAAAATCAGGATTCATTACTTCAAAAACACTACTGTTTTTTTGAATATCAGCTCCTGTAAAAGTTGCTTGTTTGTCAATTTTGATGCTAATTCTTTCTGATGAACTTTCATTTGCAGAAATATTTTTCAATCTAATTTGCTTCAAATTAAGATTAATTTCTGTAACATCTTCCAATACACCTGGTATTGTACTGAATTCATGTTGAATACCATCGATTTTAAATCCTACTATCGCATAACCGCTCAATGAGGATAATAAAACTCTTCTAATTGAATTACCAATTGTAACGCCATATCCTGGCTCCAAAGGTTTGAACTCGAATGAACCTTCAAATTCATTCGCTTTGTTCATTACAATTTTATTGGGTTTTTGAAAAGGTAATATAGACATTTTATTTACAATTAAAATATAGTTCAAAAATTATTTAGAGTAAAGCTCAACGATTAATTGTTCGTTAATTTTTTCAGGAATATCATCTCTGGTAGGAAATTGCATAAATTTACCTTCCATTTTTGTATCATTTACTTCCAACCAACCAAATGTTCTTTCTCTATTGGCTAAAGCAGAAGAAATTAATCCTAATGATTTTGATTTTTCTCTTACAGCTACAACATCACCTGGTCTTAATGAATAAGATGGTATGTTAACAATTTTATCATTAACAGTTATATGTTTGTGTAATACTACTTGTCTTGCTTGACGACGAGAATTGGCGAATCCCATTCTGTAAACAGTATTATCTAATCTAGCTTCTAATAATTGTAATAGGATTTCACCTGTTACACCTTGTTTACTTGTAGCTTTTTTAAATGTTTTTTCAAACTGTCTTTCCAAAACGCCATAAGTATACTTTGCTTTTTGTTTTTCAGTCAACTGAATAGCATATTCACTTTGTTGTTTTCTTCTTTTTGATGGTCCATGTTGACCTGGAGCATATTTTCTTCTTTGAAAATACTTATCGTAGCCAAAGATTTCTTCTCCAAATTTTCTAGCTATTTTTGTTTGTGGGCCTCTATATCTTGCCATATTGTTATATTATATTAAAATACTTTCTAAATAAAATTCTTACAAAAAATATAAATATTATACTCTTCTTCTCTTTGGAGGTCTACAACCATTGTGAGGAATTGGAGTAATATCCTTTATTACTGAAACTTCTATACCATTTGTAACTACAGTTCTAATAGCACTTTCTCTTCCAGCTCCTGGACCTTTTACATACACTTCTACTTTTCTCAATCCTGCTTCATATGCAACTTTAGCTGCATCTTCGCAAGCTAATTGTGCTGCAAATGGAGTATTCTTTTTAGAACCTCTAAATCCTGCTTTACCAGCACTACCCCAAGATATTACTTGACCAGAATTGTTTGTAAATGAAATAATGATGTTGTTAAAAGTGGCATTAATATGCACTTGACCTTCTTTCTCAACTTTTACAATTCTTTTTTTAGCAGCTTGTTTAGTCGTCTTTGCCATATTTATATTTTATCTCTATTTATTATTTAGTTACTTTCTTTTTATTCGCAACAGTTTTCTTCTTACCTTTTCGTGTTCTCGCATTGTTTTTAGTAGATTGACCTCTCAAAGGTAATCCTTTTCTATGTCTAATACCTCTATAACAAGCAATATCTTGCAGTCTTTTTATACTTAATTGTATTTCAGAACGCAACTCTCCTTCTACTGTATATTCATCAGCTACCACTTTATTCAAAAGAGCAATAGACTCCTCAGGCCACT
>JBIPMU010000132.1:0-4573 GCA_044377205.1 Chitinophagales bacterium
ACTCAAAATTTGCTTTTCTACAGAAATTTTTTGAAAAAACAAAGAGGAATTCAATTATATACTATCTTTTAAAAATTTATATTGTAAGGATAAAATAGCAACCAACAATGCGGCTATAAATGCCCCTGATGTACTAAAAAGAACAATCATCCAGCGAATAGGTTTTGATTTTTTTTCAGCGGGAAATGCTTTTTCTAATATGGTGATAGCAGCAATATTATCGTTTGTAGATACTTGATATTCAGTCAATGATTTGTTTAAGGATTTTAACTCGTCTGCTAATTCTGAAGATTTCAACTGTGAGGCTGATTTTTCTGCTATTTCTTTTTCAAGCATTTTTACTATCTTTAATCTATTCTCTTTGATAGGCTCTATAGATAGTTGATTGATTTTATCTGCAATATCATTTACCATTTTAGCACATAAATCTTTATCGGTATCTAATAAAATTATTTCAATAGCGTCTCTATCATTTTTAAAAGCAACATAGTTTTTTAAGAAATCTTCTTTAGTTTTTGTATAAATAAATGCTTCATTTTTGCTATATCCATAATGAGAAACTAGCTGATACTTATTGATGATATAATCTATAACTGTAGATGAATTAGCAAAAGATAAAATTCTATTGGCGTCATATTTATTTCCATAGTATGAAAATTCAGATTGGGTTTGTTGTTGTCCAAAAATACTATTTTTATCTGCAAGTGTTAAGTTATTAGGATAAATTATGGTTTTCGATTCATAGTAAACCGGTAGTATCATTGAAATAATAATAGAACTGATTAAAGCAAGTATAGTTATCGAAAGTATTTGTTTTTTGAATAAAATAAATACTTTAATAAGATCTACCAAGAGATAATCATAAAGAGGTTTGTTTGTGATTGACATGTGTAATGATTTGATTTTTTGAACAACGAAATTAAATAAAAAAAATTGTAGTCTTACAATAATTCTATATTGGGATCCCAAAAAAAAGATTTGAAGTTCATGATTTTATTATCTCTAATGTCTATGCCTTCATTTTTAAGTAAAATTTCCATTTCGTTTTCTGTTCCAAAATGAAATTTCCCAGAAAGAAGCCCTTGGCTATTTACTACTCTATGAGCAGGAATAGGATTTTCAAGAAAATGGGAGTGATTCATAGCATATCCAACCATTCTTGCACTTTTTCTTGCACCTAAAAAATTTGCAATAGCACCATAGCTTGTCACTTTTCCTTTTGGAATTTTTTCAACAACTTTATAAACATTTTCAAAAAAATCACTCATATTAAAATATTTTTGTATATTTGCCCTCTTTTTAGATAGTATTGTTTAACTCTAAAATTAATAATAAAATGCAAATTAAAAGATTTATAACTATATTAGTTGCATTATTTTTGGTGATTTCAGTTCAATCTCAGGGTTTGCACGCTGTAGATGAGAAATGTGAGGATAATTTAGTAACAACCTTTTCAAAATATTTTTCAAAGTCTATAAAAAGAGACACTTCTTCAAGCGCTAGAAGAGAGAATAAGGTGTCTAGCTATGCAAGTAAATTATATCAATCTACTATAGATAATGTAATAAGTGTAGGTAAAACTTTTTTGGGAATACCTTACCGTTGGGGAGGGGTTAGAGAAAATGGATTTGATTGTAGTGGTTTTATAAAGTATATTTTTGATTGGTTTGATCTTAGACTACCTCGTACAAGTAGAGAAATGGTGAACTACGGCCAGTATGTGAGCCGCGATGAACTTCAAAAAGGAGATTTAGTTTTCTTTTCGGGTAGAAATACTATGAATGGTGTAATTGGGCATATTGGTATTGTTGTAGAAGTGACAAATGGAGTTATAAAGATGATGCATTCTTCTTCTTCAAAAGGAGTTCATATTGAAGATTTGAATCAGAGCGATTATTTTAGCAAGCGTTATATTACCGCTCGAAGATTACCTTTGGATCAAATGAATACTAAGCAAAAATTTCAATAAGAAATTTATTGTATGCAAAAAAATGTTTTTTTTGGTAGTAAAAATACCAAAAAACTTGCGATACTAATAGATCCCGATAAATTTTCTTTTTCACATGACTTTATAAATATAATTAATCATCACATCCCAGATTATTTATTTGTGGGAGGAAGTGGTACTATTGATTTCAATCTATTTAAAAGTACAGTTCAGTTTTTAAAAGAACATACAGACATTCCTGTCATAATTTTTCCAGGTGATAATAAGCAACGCAGCACAAATGCGGATGGACTATTATTACTATCTGTCTTTCAGTCAAATAAAAAAGAGTATATAATTGGACAATTAATTGATGTTGTAAAAGATTTACTAATAGAAAAAGTTCCCTTGTATCCTACTTTATATCTTTTAATTGATGGCTTCTCAAAAACAAATACAATGCAGATTTTGGATTTTGACTCGACTGATATATCTAATTCATTTGATGAAATTGAACGTTATATTTTAAGCGCGAAGATTTTAAAATACGAATATGTATATTTAGAAGCAGGAAGTGGAGCGGCAAAACCTGTTTCTGACGATATAATAATACGATCTAAAGAAATACTTAAAAATGAAATTTTACTAGTAGGTGGAGGCATTCGAAATGCGCCACAATTAAATAAAATATACCATGCGGGTGCAGATATAGTAGTCATTGGAAATGCATTGGAAGAAAACCCAGATCTTTTGTCGGAATTTATTCAAATCAGAAATTCTTTTTTGAAAAAGTAAAGAACTATTTTTCTAGTCTTGTTGTTTTAAACAGAATTTTAATAAACATTGGACACTTCAATAATAGTTTTTAATAGCATTTTTGATATAGAAGAAGAAAAATGGAAAGCTTTTATTCCTAGTTCGCGTTTTTTTCTATCGTATAATTACTTATCTACCTTGGAAAAATCAAATCAAGAGATGGAATTCAGGTACATTGTCTTGTTAGATAAAAATAAAAAATATATGGGAGTATGCTATTTTCAAATAGTAGCATTTAAAGGTGAGATGTTATATAAATACGTTTCAAACGCTAAAAAGTTGATAAAATTATTTTTAGAAAAATCTTTAAGTTTGATTGATTCAAAAATAATTGCATTAGGCAATTTAATATTCACATGTGAATCGGGAGTTTATTTTTCTGCCGAAATTAATAATGCAGACAAGAAACAATATGTTCAAAATATGATTCAAAAAGTAGAGGAACCCTATAATTTTAAAACAATTGGGCTTTTAATTTCTGAAGAATTAACCGCTGAAAACTATCCATTTTATAAGAAATCAGGGTTTGAAATTTTTGAGGTAGAAAACAAGATGATATTCAAAACCTTACCTTTCAAAAGTTTCGAAGAGTATCAAAATGCGTTAACTTCAAAATACCGAATTCGAAAAAATAAAATTTATAAGTTAAATGAACATACGGAAGTCATATCAATAGATAAATTTAACTTTGATATATTTGAAAATGATATTCAAAAACTTTTCTTAAATGTATTAGAACGATCAAAATTCAAGCTCATGAATTTGAATTCAAAGTATTTTAAAACCTTTTTGGAAGACGAATCTCAAGTTTTTAAAATGGAGGGATACTTAATTCAAAATCAATTAGTAGGTTTTATTTCTTATTTTGAATTTGAAAATGATATTGAAGTACATTATTTAGGATTGGATTATCAAAAAAATGAATTGTACAAAATATATAATTTTATTTTGTATAAAATGTTGGAGAAAGGATATGAAAATCAAATGGAAATGATATGCTTAAGTAGAACTGCTCAAGAAATAAAAAGTAGCTTGGGAGCCAAACCAGTAAAAGTATTTAATTATTTAAAAGTCAATAATACTTTTGTAAATAAAATTGTCCCAATATTCTTAGAGAAATTAAAGCCTGAAATTTGGCAGGAAAGAAACCCTTATAAAAACTAATTTGAAATATGACATTAGATGCATTGCAAAAAGAAATAGATCAATGGATTCAAAATACGGGAAATGGGTATTTTGATGTTTTGACTAATATGAGCGTTTTAATGGAAGAAGTTGGTGAACTAGCAAGGGTAGTTTCTAGAAAATATGGAGAACAAATAGCCAAGGAGGGAGAGAACTTAAATTTTGAAGATGAATTGGCAGATATTTTATGGGTAATTATATGTATCGCAAACTCTAAAGACGTAAATTTGACAAAAGCGTTGCATGAAAATATACTAAAAAAAACAAAGAGAGACGCCAATCGCTTTAAAAAACTAGAAAATATTGAAAAAAAAAATTGTGATTAAAAAAAACAATCTATCTTTGCACCGAAAATTCAAATAAACAAAAATTTTATTTTTATGAAAAAAACATTATTACTACTTACAATGTGCGCATTAACTGCAGCATCTTTTGCTCAGAATGCTACAAACCGTTGGTCAGTAGGAGCTGGTGTAGCTTTCACAGATTTCGTAAATCCTATAAATGGACAATACTTAATGTTGGAAAGATATAAAGGAGCTCTTAACTTGAATATCCAAAGATATTTAGGTAAATCTTTTGACGGTAGATTCAATTTTACACAAGGAACAGCTTATTATCCTTATTATCAATTAGGTGGTTCTC
>JBIPMU010000133.1:0-4571 GCA_044377205.1 Chitinophagales bacterium
CGCCGTTGAATCCATCGCTATGGGTATTGAGTGTAGGGTCTTCGTTGTGAACTGCATCGCGCATATAGCCTAGATATACATTGGCTTCACGAGCTTCTACTTCTTCAAAATGTTTATTCAAATATTTGTTTGTAGGTTTTGACTGTACCACATATTTTCCATCTATTCGTTCCATCGCCCATACGGTTAGGAATTGGGTAAAACCCTCGTCCAACATTGCTCTGTATGTTTCATTATTATTGACCATACCATAAAACCAATTGTGTCCTACTTCGTGTGCCAATAATTTTCTATAACCTGGATCGCTGCCGCCGTCCATAGTTAGCATTGGATATTCCATGCCGTCTTCGCAGTCCGCTACTATCATTTTTGGATATGCGTATTTCCCAAAATCACGACTGTAAGTATGGATAACTTTATGGGTAAATTCAGTAGCATTTTTCCATCCACTGGCATGATGTTCAAGTACCATTGCTACTACTTTTACATTATTGATGATACTTTCATGAATTCGATACAAAGGTCCAGCAATCCAAGCAAAATCATGTACGTTTTTAGCTTTATATTTCCATGTTTTTCGTGCACCTTTTTCTATTTTTTGAGAAAATGTAATGTCGCTATCCCATTTGTTTTTCCAGAAATTGGATAAATCGAGCTTGTTTCTTAATTCTTTTGGCAATACTTCATTTTCATTTTGAATTTCGCCTGTGGCTTCTACTACAAAATTAGCAGGAAAGTTGAGTTCTACTTCATAGTTTCCAAAATCACCATAAAACTCTCTGTTCAAGTGCTGGTCGGTACACCATTTGAATTTTCTGTCATATACCGCTAGACGAGGATACCAATGCGCACCATTAAAATGTCGTTGTCCTTTTTGGACAAAGGATTTCATACGTCTTCGGGTAGCACCACCTTTGCTATAATATGTATTAAATTGCAATTCAATTGTAATATCTGTATTAGGAAACATTGGCTGAGCTAGCCAAACTTTCATGATAGATCCGTCTATTTCTTTTTTGAGTTCGGTGCCGTTTATTTTTAAGGATATTATTTCATTTCCCAGATTTGCTTTTTCCCATTTCCCATATTGAATTTTTGAGCCATTAGCTTCTTGAAGATTGGTCAAATAAGATTTTTCAAGAAAAGCATTTTGATATAGATTGAAAAATAAATAGTAGAGTGTATCGGAACTATTATTGGTGTATTTAATGGATTCAATTCCTGAAATTACTTCATTTTTTTCGTCCAAATAGGCTTTGATCTTATAGTCAATATCTTGCTGCCAATAATTGGGTGCAGGTTTTTTATTTTTCCAATAATAAGGGTTTGAGGGAGACTGAAAATCTTGAGATTTTGTATACACAAAAGTGCAAAGAAAGAAAACAACCATTGTAATTTTATTTCTATTCATATTGATTTGTTTATGAAAATAAGTAAAAATTTATGTTAAACCGAACGTAAAACCGAACGAAAAGCTACAAATTGGTCCCCAAATTTGGCAAACCCTTTTTGTCGCATTTCTTGTGCAAAATTATTGATATAATCAAAGTAGCGCGTCATATCCGAAGTGCTATACTGAATATTGAATGAGCTGCCATCAGTCTCATTTTCATCCAACAATTTATAGAAGCGAGCCGAATCAAAACATCCTGTATTGATTACATCTTGAATATGTTCCTCTTTTAGCCAAGCAATAAATTCATTTTGAATTTCTTGATTTGGTTTTACGGTTACGCTATATACTATTTCTTGCATAGAATTTTATTTAGAAACTTGTTGTCAATTGAGCTCTAATGCCACTAAATGCAGGCTCCATTCTACATACACCTCCTGTACATACTATTCCTTGTAATTGTTTTACATAACCCAAAGTCAACCTAGTGGCACCTTTTGTATAAGCGGCAAAGAAGGAGTAAAAATGATGAGGAACTCTATTCTCCACTATAAAATAGTTTGGATTGGTTTTGAAATTATATAAATCCGAAATGGAAAAAGACCATGTAGGTGCTATGTTGAATTCAACTAATGCAAAAATGGATTGTCCCAATTCTTTTTCAGCATGTTGGTATTGCAGCTCTGCTCTTATGGATTTTTGTTTTGAAATTTTATAAGAAGCTTCGGTAAAAAAAGTATATGCCACTACATCTTTCTTGCCATCCTGTTGGTATAAAATTTGATTATAATATACATATTGACCCCCAAACAAGGCTTTTAATTTACCGCCTAGCAATTTTTTAAACTCTACATCGGCATACGCTTCTCTATAATAGGGATCTGTAATATTTATGGTGTCTATCATGCAAAGGCTCAAATTTATAGCTACTTTTGGAAATGGAGAATATGTAAAGTCTAATGAAGTGCCAAGTTCACCTATATCTTGTGGCGCAATTTGAAATCGTGCAGGTAAACGAAGCGAATTTTGCCTGTTTATAGGAGCAATATAACCTATTCGGGTATTATTAATTTTATTAAAATCGCCTTGACTAGCTTCATGCGAATTAGCCATAAATTGGAAATGATCCGTCCTACGTGCTTGTGCCGTAACTCCAAATTTTGGTTTGGTATAGGTCAATGAAGTCAAAAAACTTGTACCTGCTCTTTCTTCATACTTTCTATTAAATCCATTATAAACCGCCTCTGGCGACTTATATGCGCCTTCAAAATACCAGGTAAGATTTTTGTAAGTCAATGTATTATAGAGCTGATAGATTACGGTATTATATGAAGTGTTAAACTTATCATCGGGATTTGTATATTGTCTAATAATCGCATCTACTAAACCTCTTGAGGTAGCATCTAATGTCCTATTAACTAATGAAGCACCTGCATTGAAAGATAAATGGTCGTTTATTTCTTTATTTATTTCTACATTAAATGCTTTGATAAATTGCTGATTAGTTCCTAGTTCGTACTTTTGAACACCAGCAAGTCCTCTCAACTTAATGTTTTCCGTTAAATCATATTTTACTTTAGCGCCAAATATTGCATTATCTATTCCCAAATTTCTTTCTTCAAAAGCTCTTAAAGCAATTCCAGATCCATATTGTTCATAAAAATAACCGCCTGTTACTTCTAATTTGTCAATTTTTTTTCTTAAGTACCAATAACCTATGCCATTAAATGTTCTTGGTACAATTGGATTTTGGAGAATGGAATTTAAATGCATATCAAAACGAATTCCAGCGTCAAATTGCATTTCAGGATTGGTATAGAATAATTGAAGCCAAGAATTTGCGGAAGTTTTGTAGGCATCATAGTTTTTTCCCACTGTACCTATTGCAGAGTCCCTATCGTAGAAATCAGCATTGAGCCTAAAATTGCCAGATATTGAGCCTTGACCATTGAATATGTTAAAGATACTTAATAAAATAAACCCAAGTAATAATTTTTTCATCTAATAGCAGTTAATTTGACAATAAGGTGCAAATATATTATTTATTTTAATAAAAAAAATAATATTTACCTTTGTCATAGTATTTAAATAATAAAAAAAACGACATGAATAAATTTATAGTAGCGGTAGCCTTTATACTTTTTTCTACTACGATGTTTTCACAGACAAAAGTTGGTTTGAAAGATGTACCAAGTATTCAAGTAGAAGATTTGGCAGGAAAAAAAATCAATTTGAAAGAATATATTAAGCCCGGTAAAAACTATGTGCTTACTTTCTGGGCTACATGGTGTGTGCCATGCAAGAGAGAGCTCACCAATATGGTTGATTTACAACCAAAATGGAAGGATAATTTTAATACTGAAGTAATAGCGGTATCAACAGATGATAGTCGTGCAAAATCAAAAATTAAGTCCTTTGTAGCAGGTGAAAATTGGCCTTTTACCGTAATGCTAGATCAAAATCAAGATTTGATGCGAGCTCTTGGAATTCAATCCATCCCCTTTACTATGATTGTCGATAAAAATGGCCAAATTGTATATAGTCATAATTCATATGTAGAAGGAGATGAATTCGAAATTGAAAATAAATTAGCGGCTATTTCAAAATAGACTTATAAAATATTTATAAATGAAAAAAATAGTATTCTTGGGGGTAGCATCGTTTTTGATTTTGCATTTACAAGCTCAAAGAATAATTAAAAACCCCATAAATTCAATAAAAAAATCGAGTCCACCTTCTACAAACTCTTCCACAATTCAGATAAAGCCTGTAACGGAAGTTACCCCGTCAGCTACAAAAACTACTTCAAATAATTCAGAAGTAATGAATTTGGATGGAGTAATTACAAGTGTAGGCTCTGCAATCAGCTCTGCAAAAGATGGGAACAATATGACAGAGTCCAAAGCGAGTGAAGGATTAAAGGCGGCTCTTAAAGCAGGAACAGATATTGCTAGTAACAATTTGGGAACTGTAGACGGATTTTTAGGCAATGCTGCTGTGAAAATTCTTTTCCCTCCTGAAGCCAAAAAAGTTGAAAGTACGCTAAGATCGATAGGTATGAATAAAGTGTGTGATGATGTAGTGGTATCTGTAAATAGAGCTGCAGAAACTGCAGTTATAGAAGCGAAGCCTATTTTTACAGCAGCTATTACTAATATGAGTATTCAAGATGCTATTG
>JBIPMU010000003.1:0-16215 GCA_044377205.1 Chitinophagales bacterium
CATATCACCTTCAAACATTCCTTTTTTGGCACGTCCTTTTCCTAGGAGTTCTTTTAAAGTATCTAAATTTTCCCCCATAGTTTCAGCCATTTCAATTTGGTTGTAAAACTCATTTTTCAATAAACGCACAGGAGTTAATTGCTTCATCATCAATTTTGTATCTCCCTCTTGTGCATGTATTACTTTACGTTTGAAAGTATCATGCGCACTGCTTTCTATTGACGCTACAAATCGGCTACCAATTTGAACGGCATCGGCACCTAATGCAAAAGCCGCCAACATACTCTTGCCGCATCCTATACCGCCAGCTGCAATTAATGGAATCTGAATGGCCTTGCGAACCGATGGTATCAAGCATAATGTGGTAGTTTCTTCACGCCCATTATGACCTCCTGCTTCAAAACCTTCAGCTACTACTGCGTCTACACCAGCTTCTTCACTTTTTAACGCAAATTTAGCGCTACTTACTACATGAACAACTTTTATACCTTCCTTTTTTAGAATATGTGTCCAAGTTTTTGGATTTCCTGCGGATGTGAATACTATTGGGACTTTGAATTCAATGATACTTTCAATATGTTTTTCAATATCGGGGTATAATAATGGTAGATTTACTGCAAAAGGCTTATTTGTATGCGCTTTCATTTTTGAAAGATGTTCTCTCAATATCTCGGGGTACATAGAGCCAGCTCCAATGATTCCAAGACCGCCAGCTTCACTTACAGCATGTGCCAATTTCCATCCACTACACCATATCATTCCAGCCTGAATAATTGGTTTTTCTATACCAAAAAGTGTGCATATTGAATTAGATTTCATGTGGTTTAGTTTAAATTTAATTTTTGGTTAAATGTTTGATTGTCAATTTCCCAAATAATGCTATTTGGCATTTTACTTAAATGTTCATCATGTGAATTAATAAGTATCGTATGATTTTTACTGAATTGTAATATTATTTCCTTTAGTTTCTTTCTCTTTGATAAATCTAAAAAAGCAGTAGGCTCATCCAGCAAGATAATTGGAGTATTTCTAGCTATGGCTCGAGCTATAAAAATCCATTGTCTTTCGCCTTCACTCAATTCTTGAATATTTCTGTTCATAAAATCTTTTATTTCAAAAAGATTGATTATGTGATCTCTATCATGATCCATAATTTGTGAAAAAGAAAATACTTCGTGTACGAATATTTCAGATTGAGGTTGTGATGCATAGCATATACTTATTAAATCAGATAGTTGAAATGAATTCAACATGTAAATATCATTATTTTGAATCAATACTTGACCCTCATAGTTTCTTTGTAGTCCAGTTAAAAGTTGAAAAAAAGTCGTTTTACCTATTCCATTATCTCCATATATAGTATGAACTTTATTCGATTCAAATAAAAGATTCATTTGTTTAAAAAGCTGTTTATTGTAAAATTCAAAAGTTAAATCTTTAACTTGTATCATGTTTTGTTTTGTCTAAAAAGTAAATATAACGTAAATGGAACACCCAATATGCTTAAAATAATGTTGATGGAAATAACTTGGTTGAAAACCTCAAAATGACTAATAAAAAGACAAATTAGCGCTATGGAAGAAGCTATCAATGAAGTAAAAACTAAAAGAATTTCGTGCCTATTGTTTTTTATAATCATTTTTGCTATATGAGGTGCCATCAATCCTAAAAATCCAATAGGTCCTGAAATAGCTGTAATAATAGCTACTAGAAAAGAAGCAATCCATACAATTTGATTTGTAAACAATGTTACATTCAAGCCAAGATTTGAAGCGTATTGAGCGCCTAAAAGGTATTTATTTGCTTGAATTGCTAGATGAAATAAAAGGATATAACCTATTGTAATAGAAGTGCATAGTATAATTATTTTATAAAATTCCAGAACTTCAAAACTACCCAAATTCCATATGAAATTTTGTTTAAGTTGAGTACTGGACATGTATGATTCCAAAAATTGTTGAATAGCACCTGAAAAAGTACCTATTAAAATACCTGAAAGTATGACCAGAGATTGGTTGATACTTTTTTTTATAATTTTTTGAATAAGAAAAAGCATAAAATACGCTCCCATTAATGAAAAAATAATTTGCATAAAAAAAATCAACGTACTATTGATATTTACATTAAAAAAATAGCAAATACTGCTCGAAAAAAAGATTAGTATGCTTGTGTAGAGAGAGGCTATTGGAGAAATGCCCAATGTATAAGGTGAAGCTAATGGATTTTGAAATAATGTCTGCAAATACAATCCTACTATTGATAATCCAACAGATGAAAATATAGCTGTAAGAACTGAAAATGCACGTAACTTATAAATTATTTTAAGCATATTGTTATCCATTTGATAGTTTTGCGCATCAAAAGGATTGTACCTAAAAAATAAATTGAGCATAATCAGCGTTACATTGATTATAATTAATAAAAAAAGACTCTTTTTAGAGGTCAAATCAAATAAGAATTTAGAAATACAAAAGTAAAAAAATAAAATGGAAAAAATTAGAATTCTTTGGGCAGATGATGAAGTGGATTTTCTCAAATCCCATATTATGTATTTAGAAGAGCGAGGTTATAAGGTAAAAAGCACTACAAATGGACAAGATGCAATAGATAAAGTAATTGAAGAACCTTTTGATTTGATATTTTTAGATGAAAGTATGCCTGGTTTAAGTGGCTTGGAAACGCTTCAAGAGCTCAAGAAGATTAGACCTAATATCCCTGTAGTATTGGTTACAAAAAATGAAGAAGAAGATTTAATGGAAGATGCTATAGGTTCGCAAATTGCTGATTATTTGATAAAACCTGTAAAGCCACAGCAAATTATTCTTACTATTAAGAAGTTGACTGAGAATAAAAAACTAATTACTGAAAAGACTAACAAAGCGTATCAGCAAGAATTTCAACGAATTTTTGCATCAATACAATCGGTAAATGATTATAAAGAGTGGATTGAATTGTACAAAAATTTGATATTTTGGGAGTTAGAACTAGATAGTAGCCAAAGCCATGATATGGAAAATATCTACAATATGCAGAAAAAAGAGGCAAATATCGAATTTAATAAGTTTGTAATTAAGAATTACATACATTGGCTCAACAATCCTGAATCTGCCCCAACTTTTTCACATAATTTACTTAAAAATAAAGTATTTAATACCATAAAAGAGGACAAGCCTACCTTTTTTATATTAATAGATAATCTGCGATATGATCAATGGAAAACAATACAACCCTTTATTGACGAATTATTTGATTTAAAGGAAGAAAGTATGTTTTTTAGTATACTTCCTACTGCTACTCAATACAGCAGAAATGCTATTTTTTCTGGAATGACACCTTTGGAAATTAGTGAAAAAGTACCTCAATATTGGCTTTTTGATGATGAGGAAGGAGGGAAAAATATGTATGAAAAAGAGCTACTTGAATATCAGTTGAAATCAAATTTTAAAGATGAAGTTAAAAGTAGTTATTCCAAAGTAATTCGACAAGAAGATGGCATGGCCGTTATCAATAATTTGAATAATTTAATGAAGAATAAATTCAATGCTATTGTTTATAATTTTGTAGATATGATATCACATGCAAGAACAGAAATGGAAATGATGAAAGAATTGGCAAAAGATGATAAAGCTTTTCGTTCTTTGACCGTTACGTGGTTTGAACATTCAAACTTGCATAGTCTTTTGAAGAAATTGGCAGAAAAAAATGTAAATGTTGTTTTTACCACCGATCATGGCACTACTCAGGTTCAGAGCCCGTCCAAGTGTGTAGGCGATAAACAAACATCAGCCAATATTCGCTATAAAGCAGGGAAAAATCTGCAATTCAATGAAAAAGATGTCTTTATCGTAAAAAATCCAAAAGATGCCTATCTGCCTCAAGCAAATTTGAGTACGACTTATATTTTTGCCAAAGAGGATAATTTTTTGATCTATCAAAATAATTATAATCAGTTTTCAAATTTTTTTAAAAATAGTTTTCAGCATGGCGGGATTTCTTTAGAAGAAATGATAATACCTATTAGTTTTTATAAAAGTAAATAAGGTCTTTTTTTAAAGATTATTAATATTAACTTTTTCTTATCACTGTATATTTGTATGAAGAATTAAAAATTAATTATGGATTTTAGTGCTACTAGTATAGAAAATTTATCGGTTCATCATGTTGGAAATATAGCTATGGAAGATCCTTTGATATTATCAAATTACGAAATTGCCCTAAATCCAAAAATTGGACAAATTCTAAAAGATAGTTTCTTGAATCGATTTATGTTTCTTGGAAATTCATATCAATTTTCTCATTCCAATTCGCTTCAATTTCATGAAATCTACAATTATGTTAACGATATTTTAGGAAGTAATGAAACGTTTCATAATACAACAATTAATGTAGCAAAGCTTTTATATGAAAAGTCTGTACATCCAAAGACCAAGGCAGGGGAATTATATATATGCAAATTTAAAAATTGTGAATATGAAGGATCTTATATAGATGCTGTTGGAATTTTTAAAACGGAAAGTAAAACAACATTCTTTGATGTAAAAACACAAACTCAATCTTTTGAATTATCTTGTCAAGAAGGTATTGATATGTCCAAATTTGAAAAAGGATGCTTGATATTGAACAAAGAAAAAGATGCGGGATACCAAGTCTATATTGTAGATAATCAAAATAATAGAGGAGAGGAAGCTCTTTATTGGCGTGAACATTTTCTGGGATTATCAATGCGAAATACCAATTTTTCGCAAACAAATTTACTTCTCAATATGACGAAAGAATATATTACGAAACAAATCACGAATGATTTTGTAGTAGATAGAACAGAGCAAATCGATTTATTGAATCGCTCGGTAGATTTTTTTAAAAATAATGAAACCTTTGACAAGGCTACTTTTGAAGAGGAAGTTTTTCAAGATAAGACGTTGATAAAATCTTTTCATAATTTCAACGAAGCTTATTTAGAAAAAAATGAAATTGTATTCCCAGATACATTTAACATATCACCAGAGGCTGTTAAAAAACAAGTCAAATCTTTTAAAAGTGTATTGAAATTAGATAAAAATTTCCATATTTACATTCATGGAAATAAAGATTTAATTGAAAAGGGGATCGATGAAAATGGTAAAAAGTTTTATAAAATATATTACGACAAGGAAGATTAATCTTTTAATTTCTCTATAACAGAATCAATTACTGTGGGCGTTCGAAGAATTCGAAAATGTCCTGTTCCCTCTAGCTCTATAAGTTCCGAGTTTTTCCATTGTTTTGCTACAGCTCTTGACTGTGAAATTGGAATAATTTTATCGGCTTTGTCATGAAAAATCCAAGCTTTTAGCACATTGACATTTTTTACAAATTCGCTTACATTTAGCATATAAACATTCATATTTGTTTCTTTTTCTAGTCTATGAATAAGCTTAGATTTTACTTTTTGTGTAATTCCTACTTGATATGCTACATAGTCTATTCGATCAATGAATTTATCGGGTGTGGTAATGAGGATGTATTTTTCTATGTATAATTTTTGATTTGCATATAAAGCATAGGTTGTTGCTACACCACCAAAAGAGTGGCTAATAATTGATGAGACTTTAAATTTTTCGATAAAAATCCCTACTAACTCTGTAAATTCCATTAAACTTGTTTTTCCTTTGCTGCTGAATCCATGCGAAGGACCATCAAAAGCAAAAATGGTATAATTTTCGGATTGCAATCGTTTAATTATATCTGCGAAATTACCTGCTTGCCCTTCCCAACCATGTACAAGTAAAATTTTCTTTTCACCTCCAAGCCATTGATAACATTGAATTTTAAAGTTTTTGTATTTAAATATCTCTTTTATTGCTGTATTGAGAACATCTATTTCATGAGTACGAAGTATACTTATTTGTGGAGTTGTAAGCATTTTGTAAGCATAATTTACTACAAAATTTGGAAATAAAATAGAAAGTAATCTAACTGCTTTTTTTTTCATTTGAAGGATTTTTTAAAAGAAAAAACGCCAACAAATATGTTGGCGTTTTGGAAATTTAAATAATTTTATTTAAAAATTAAAATTATCCACTACAAGAAATACATCCTTCTTCCATTGAGCATACTGGCCCTGTAACTTCATTGGTTGTGAAATCATCCAATGCACTATCTTTATAATTGTGTGGTGTGTGAATATCATTTACTGGAGGAGTTTCTTCTTCAATAGGAACTATAGTTGCTTCTTTTTCTATCGTAATTTTTTGTGCAGAAATAGCAGCTTTTGTACGTAAATAATATGTTCCGGTTTTCAACCCTTGTTCCCAAGCATACATATGCATAGAGGAAAGCATTTTGTTATTAGCAGCTTCCAAGTGAATATTCATACTTTGACTTTGGCATATAAATGCACCTCTATCTGCAGCAAGATCTATGATAACTTTTTGTTTGATTTCCCAAACCGTTTTATATAGTTCTCGTAAAAATTGTGGAATTTCTTCAATATTTTGAATAGAACCATCTGCAGCAATAATTTTATTTTTCATGGTCTCATTCCACAATCCTAGTTCCACTAAGTCTTTCAATAAATGTTTATTAACAATAATAAAGTCACCGCTATTTACTCTTCTCATGTAGATATTAGATGTGTATGGTTCAAAGGCTTCATTATTTCCTAAAATTTGTGATGTAGAAGCCGTTGGCATTGGAGCTAATAAAAGTGAATTTCTCGCACCAAATTTCTTTACATCCGCACGAAGACTTTCCCAATCGTGTCTTTCATTTCCTGGATCTACATTCCATAGATCAAATTGGAAAATTCCATGACTCAAAGGCGAACCTTCAAATGTTTCATAAGCTCCTTCTTCTTTTGCCAATTCTATAGATGTTTTCATTGCAGAGTAATAAATCGTTTCAAAAATATCGCGATTTAATTTTTTTGCTTCTGGACTATCAAATGGGAAACGCATCAAAATGAATGCATCAGCAAGTCCTTGAACACCAATACCTATTGGACGGTGACGAAGATTACTTTTTTGAGCTTCAGGAACTGGATAGTAATTTACATCAATGATTTTGTTCAAATTTCTTGTAACAGTAGCCGTAACTTCTGCTAACTTCTCAAAATCATAGGTTTTGTCTTCTTTCACATATTTGTTCAAAGCCAAAGAAGCCAAATTACATACAGCTACTTCGTCTGGAGCGGTATATTCAATGATTTCAGTACACAAATTACTACTTTTGATTGTACCTAAATTTTGTTGATTTGATTTTCTATTTGCGTGATCTTTATACAAGATATAAGGATTTCCTGTTTCTATCTGCAAAGCAATGATTTTTAACCATACTTCGCTTGCGGGAATTTGTTTTTTGAATTTTCCTTCAGCTTCGTATTGTGTATACAATGCTTCAAAAGCATCTGAATGCGTATCGGCAAGGCCAGGGCATTCATTTGGACACATCAAACTCCACATTTCGTTATTTTTAAGACGCTTCATGAATAAATCTGGAATCCAAAGCCCATAGAACAAATCTCTTGCACGCATTTCCTCTTTTCCATTATTTTTCTTCAAATCCAAGAAATCCATAATGTCTGCATGCCAAGGCTCTAAATAAACTGCAAAAGCACCTTTTCTTTTTCCACCACCTTGGTCTACATAACGAGCGGTATCGTTGAATACTTTCAACATCGGTATAATTCCATTGGAAGTGCCATTGGTTCCTTTGATATAGCTACCATTGGCTCTAATATTATGAATAGAAAGTCCAATACCTCCAGCACTTTTTGAAATTTGTGCACATTGTTTCAATGTATCAAATATACCGTCAATACTATCGCCTTGGGTTGTCAATAAAAAGCATGAAGATAATTGTGGTTTTGGAGTACCTGCATTAAATAGGGTAGGAGTAGCATGTGTAAACCACTTTTCACTCATCAAATTATAGGTATTTATAGCCGAAGCAATATCATTTTTGTGAATACCCACTGCCACACGCATAATCATGTGTTGTGGTCTTTCAGCAATCTTTCCATCAATTTTTAATAAATACGATTTCTCTAAAGTTCTAAAACCAAAATAATCATATGAACTATCCCTTGCGTGTACGATAGCAGCGTCTAGTTCAGCAGCATTATCTTGTATGATTTTAAATATATCCTCTGCTATTAATCCAGCTTGTTCACCTGTTTCTTTTTGTACGTAATGAAAAAGATCATGCGCCACTTCGCTGAATTTCTTTTTTGTGTTTTTATGCAAATTACTTACAGCAATTCTAGCTGCTAATACTGCATAGTCTGGATGTATGGACGTCATAGAAGCCGCAGTTTGCGCTGCAAGTTCATCTAATTGTGTCGTTGAAACTCCGTCGTATATTCCCTTTACAACTGCCATGGTCAATTTTTGGGCATTTACATACTGCGAATTCAAACCATAACAAAGTTTGTGAACTCTTTCAGTGATTTTGTCAAACATTACGGGCTCTTTAGTTCCTTCTCTTTTAATTACGTACATAGTGATATTATTTATTATTAATTGATATTATTCTTAATTTATTTTTTAGAAGTCTAAATCTTCAAAGGATATTTGCTGTTCTTCTACGGTTCCATCTACACCTGCTTTTTGGTATTCACCTACTTTTCTTTCGAAAAAATTGGTTTTTGGCCTCAACGAGATCATTTCCATGAATTGGAATGGGTTTTTAGCATTATAAACTTTATTATTTCCAAGATTTTGAAGCAATGTGTCCGCAACAAATTCAATATATTCACACATGCTATCTGCATTCATTCCAATTAAAGAAACGGGTAGAGCTTCTCGTACAAACTCTTTTTCATATGCTACAGCTTCTGTTATGATTGATTTAACGATTTCTTTTGGCAATGGATTTTCTAGCATTGAATACAAAAGACATGCAAAGTCGCAATGTAAACCCTCATCACGGCTAATCAATTCATTAGAAAAACTTAACCCTTTCATCAAGCCTCTATTATTGAGCCAGTATATTGAACAAAAACTTCCAGAAAAGAAAATACCCTCAACTGCGGCAAAGGCTACTAAACGTTCTGCAAAACTAGTAGATTTTTCAATCCATTTGAGAGCCCACTCTGCTTTTTTCTTTACACAAGGTACTGTTTCTATAGCATTGAACAATCTTTCTTTTTCTGATGCATCTTTTATATACGTATCGATCAGTAAACTATATGTTTCGGCATGAATATTTTCCATGGCAACCTGGAATCCATAAAAACATCTTGCTTCTGGTATTGTTACATCTTGCATGAAATTTACAACTAAATTTTCGTTCACAATCCCATCACTTGCAGCAAAAAAAGCTAATACATGACTGATAAAATGTTTTTCATTATCATTTAATTTGTGCTCCCAATCATGAAGATCGGGTTGTAGATCAATCTCTTCCGCTACCCAAAAGCTATTAACAGCTTTTTTGTAGTAATCCCAGATTGCTTCATATTGTATTGGAAATAATACAAAACGATCTTTAGTCTCTTGCAAAATGGATTCAACTTTTTGAGCTTGATTCATATAATTATTTTTATATTTGTTTTTAACTTTTTTTAAATCAAAATTTAATTAAATTGTAACAATTTTTTTCTTCTTGATTTCTGATTGCAAAACTACATTTTTTATTCATAGCGAAAAACTTTTTATATCCACACGATGTGTATAAAAAAATACATAAAATCCCAATCCTTGTAGACTCAATGGTTTACGTATTTTTTATAGGTAAACATTGAATTTGGCTAAAAAGTATAGTTTGTAATTAAATGATAATCAATTGATAGTAAAAATATTTTTTGATTTTTTTGTTTCATTTCATGAATTAATATTTTTTAAAATGTGGATAACTTTTTTTAAAATACCAAATAGCTATTTTTAATTCGATACTATAATTTTAAATTAATTTAATATTAAAAAAGAAGTATTGATTTTTAATAAATTTTAAGCTAAAAAAGCTTATAAAATTATATTTTTTAAATTAGAATAAAGTATAAGATTATCATAAAAAAACTTAAAAATTAGTTTATCATTAGAGTTGAATTTAAAAAGTTTTAAACAATATTTTTTAGAGATTAAATTATTTGAAATAATAAGATAATTTAAAATTTCACATATATTATAAATTATTTTTAGATAAAATATCTAAAAAATTGTAATATTGCGAACAATAATTTTGAACTAAGTGAAAAAAATAGCAATAATTGGAAGTGGCTTCTCTGGAATTTCAGCAGCATGTTATTTAGCAAAAGCTGGAAATGAAGTGGTTGTTTTTGAAAAAAATAGTTCAATCGGAGGACGTGCAAGGAAATTTGAAGCAGCAGGGTTTGTATTTGATATGGGACCCAGCTGGTACTGGATGCCCGATGTATTTGAAAAATTTTATAATGATTTTGGTTATAAAACATCTGATTTTTATGATTTATTAAAATTAGATCCAGGTTTTCAAATAATATATGCTCATGATGAAGTATTAGAGGTTCATGCAGATTTTGAAAAGATAAAAAATACGTTTGAGGCGTTGGAAAAAGGAAGTGCCAAAAAATTAGAAGCTTTTATAAATGAAGCAGCACAAAAATATGCTATTAGTATGAATAGTATAGTATACAAGCCATCATATTCTATATTGGAATACATAAGTTTTGAAATAATAAAAGAAATATGGAGCGTTGATTTTTTTATTCCACTTAGAAAAAGTTTGTCAAAATACTTCAAAGAAGAGAAATTATTAAAGTTAATGGAATTTCCAGTCTTATTTCTTGGAGCCATGGCCGATAAAATTCCAGCTTTATACAGTATTATGAATTATGCAGCTTTGAAGCAAGGTACTTTTTATCCACAAGGTGGTATGCATTTAATAGTATCGGCATTTGAAAAAATAGCTAATAAATTAGGCGTTGAATTCAAATGCAATGCGCCTGTAGATTCAATTGAATTTGAAAATGGTATGGCAAAAGGTATAATCTCGCATGGTGAATTTTATGCATTTGATGGTGTAATTTCTTCCGCTGATTATCACCATACGGAATCAAAGTTAATTCCTACAAGCATCCAAAATTATGATGATGCTTTTTGGGAAAAGAAAGTTTTTGCACCATCTTCTTTACTTTTTTATCTTGGAATTAATAAAAAAGTAAAAAACCTTAAACATCATAATCTTTTCTTTGATAGTGATTTTGAACTGCATTCGCATGAAATATATACAACGCCAAAATGGCCTTCAGATCCTTTGTATTATGTATGTTGTCCATCCAAAACAGATCCTAGTGTAGCTCCAGAAGGGAGTGAAAATCTTTTTATACTTATCCCTATAGCAGCAGGTCTTGAAGATACACAAGCTCTACGCGACTTGTATTTCGATAAAATTATGAATCGTCTTGAAACATATTGTGGCACTTCGCTTCGAGATTCAATAGTATTTAAAAAAGATTATTGTAAAAATGATTTTATCATAGATTATAATTCCTATAAAGGCAATGCATATGGATTGGCAAATACACTATTTCAAACAGCATTTTTTAAACCAAGTTTGAAAAATATAAAGATTAAAAATCTATTTTATACCGGACAATTGACGGTTCCGGGGCCGGGTGTCCCACCTTCAATCATATCGGGTAAAATTGCCGCTACAGAATTAATGAAAAATTTATAAATGATACTTAAAATTAAAAATTGAAACAAAAATTTGACTTATTATCATATAAAATAAGTGCTTTGACTACAAAAAGTTATAGCACAAGCTTTTCTATAGGAATTCATTTTTTAGAGAAAGAAATTCATGATGCCATATATGGAATTTATGGATTTGTAAGATTTGCAGACGAAATTGTAGACTCATTCCATGATTTTGACAAAGAAAAATTACTATCCGAATTTAAAAAAGATACCTTTGAATCTATATATCAAAAAATAAGCCTCAATCCTATATTAAATTCATTTCAATTTGTTGTAAGACAATATAATATAAATAATGAATTGATAGAAGCATTTCTTCATAGTATGGAAATGGATTTAAAAAAAATGGACTATTCAGATTCTTTATATAAGGAGTATATCTTTGGAAGCGCAGAAGTAGTGGGATTGATGTGTCTTAAGGTTTTTGTTAATGGGGATGAATCGGAGTATCAAAAATTGAAGCCGATGGCTCAAAAATTAGGATCTGCATTTCAAAAGATTAATTTTTTAAGAGATTGTAAGGCTGATATAGAAAAATTGGGTCGTGTTTATTTCCCAAATGTAAAAGGTATTCAAATAACAGCTTCTGAAAAGTTAGAAATTGAAGCCGATATAGAAAAAGAATTTTTTGAATCATTACAAGGTATCAAATCATTGCCTAGCAATGCAAAATTAGGTGTATATATTGCTTATGTGTATTATTATCAATTACTTGTGAAAATCAAAAGAGTAGAAGCAAAAGATATTATGCAGCAGCGTATACGAGTTTCAAACCCTCAAAAACTTATTTTACTTGCAAAAGCATATTTGAAATGTAAGCTCAATTGGATGTAAAACATTAATTTTGCGTCATTATGAGGTTATTTGTTATTTACATATATATTCTTTTAAACTATACTACTGTCTCCGCCAATACGGATACATTAAAAATGTATAGATTGCAATTAGATAAGGCAATTCGCGAAAAATCAGAATGTGAAAAAATGATAGCTCAGCCTTATTTTCATGCAGGTAAAAGAGGTGTAGTATGGGTTGTCTATTCAAAACATATATTGAATCCATTTAATAAACTTAAGTATTTTAACAAAGGAAAAGATATTGTAGAAAAATATCTCCAAGAGCATCCAAATGATATAGAAATGATTTTTTTTAGGTACAAAATTCAAACGAGTATCCCTAAGATTTTGAATTATAGGCAGAATATAGGGAAAGATTCCAAAAAATTATTAGAATGGCTTGAGATAAAAGATATGAATGACAAAGATTTGTATTATGAAGTTAAAAAAACATTAGTTTCCATTAAATAATAATTCATTCATTTGATAAAAGATAAATCATTATTTACTCAAAAATTAAAAGATTATGCTCTTAGTCTAGGGTTTCAAGATTTTGGAGTGTCAAAGGCCGAAGAACTTACCGAAGAGGCTAAAAAACTAGAAAAATGGCTTGCACAAGGATTTCACGGCGAGATGAACTATATGGAAAATCATTTTGATTTGCGTATTAATCCTAAAAACCTTCTTCCGGGTACAAAATCTGTTATCAGTCTATCTCATAGCTATTTCCCTGAAAAAGAAATTATGGAAAATCGTTATAAAATAGCCAAATATGCTTATGGAAAAGATTATCATAAGGTATTGAAAAAAAAGCTCAATCAAATTGTCAAATGGATTGAAAATGAATTAGGAACAACAATTGTGTCAAGAGGATTTGTAGATAGTGGCCCTATTCTTGAACGTACTTGGGCGCAAAAAAGTGGAGTTGGATGGATAGGCAAAAATTCCTTATTATTAACAAAAGCCAAAGGGAGCTATTTTTTTCTATGCGAAATTTTAGTTGATATGGAACTGGAGTATAACACTGCTGTTGCAGAATACTGTGGTAAATGTACAAAATGCATAGATGCTTGTCCTACACAAGCAATTGTGGCGCCTTATATTATTGATTCAAAAAAATGTATTTCATATTTGACGATAGAGTATAAAGATGTTCTACCACAAGAATATAAAGATAAAATGAATGGGTGGGCTTTTGGTTGTGATATTTGTCAAGATGTTTGTCCTATCAACGGACGTGCTATTCCGCACAATGAACCTTTATTCAATCCAAATCAAGCTTTTATGGACTTAAATAAAGAGGAAATGGAATCATTGAAAATGGACGTTTTTGATAGAATTTTTGAAGGAAGTGCAATTAAAAGGACAAAATATGAAGGCTTTATGCGAAATGTTAATTTTTTGAAACCCAAATGAATCTAAAAGTTTTACTTTTGCAGTAATATTTCTATTGATAATGAATTTTTTAAATAAAAAGATAGGTGTTTTAGGTGGAGGCCAACTCGGTCGAATGTTGCAAGAAAAAGCACTTGAATATGGAGTCAATTTGTTTTTTTTGGATCCAGACAAAGATTGCCCATGTAGTATTTTTTCTCAATACTATACTCAAGGAAGTTATAAAAAATATGAGGAAGTAGTCAATTTCGGAAAAAATTTGGATTGTATCACTATTGAAATTGAGCATGTAAATATTGAAGCGCTTGAATATCTTGAAAATCAAGGCGTAGAAATTATTCCCAATACAAAATCAATTAAAATTATTCAAAACAAAGCTTTGCAAAAGCAATTTTATCTTGATAAAAACATTCCGAGTTCTACATTTCAAATTTTTGATAATGAAGAGATTGTAAATATTGATACTAGTTTTTATCCTTTTTTTCAAAAATCTCAAAAAGATGGATATGATGGAAAAGGGGTGCAATATATTGCCAATGAAAATGATTTAATTAAGCAGCTTGGGGTCCCATCTATACTCGAAAAAGCTGTAGATATTAAGAAAGAATTGGCTATTACTGTAGCAATAGATTCATTTAAGAATATAAGACTTTTCCCAATTTGTGAAATGGTTTTTGATGAAAAACTGAATTTGGTAGATTATTTATTAGCTCCCGCATCTATATCAAAAGATGAAGAGAATAATATAAATCAAATAGCTACTGATTTTATAAATGCAACGGATTCGAAAGGATTGTTTTCTATAGAATTTTTCTTGACACATAATAATGAAATCTTGGTAAACGAAGCTGCACCAAGAGCTCATAATTCAGCTCATTATACTATAGAAGCATGTAATATATCCCAATTTGAAGCACAATTACAGATTTTATTAGAATTAAAATTGCCTGAGATTAAATTGAAGTCAAATGCGTCTATGATAAATGTTGTAGGCGAGGATAAATATGCTGGTAATCCAGTTGTAGAGGGGCAAGATTTGTTTCATACTATTCCCAATTTTCATTTTCATTTATATGGGAAAAAAGAAACAAAATCAGGTAGAAAAATGGGGCATATTACTTTATTACATCATGATTTGGAACAATTAAAACTGAATACACAGCAAGTAAAATCGAGATTTAAATTAAAAGGAGAAACCTATTTGGATTAATAAATAAAAGTATTTTTAATTATAGATTAAATTGAAAAAAACATATGAAAAATAAAATAGCTATAGTAATGGGAAGCGACAGTGACTTGCCCATTATGCAAGAAGCAGCAAAGATTATTCAAGAGTTTGGAGTGGATTACAAAATAGATATTGTATCGGCACATCGTACACCTAAATATATGTTTGAATTTGCTGAAACGGCTCATGGAATTTATGATATAATCATTGCTGGGGCAGGAGGGGCTGCACATTTGCCGGGTATGATAGCCTCAATTACAATCTTACCTGTAATCGGAGTCCCTGTAAAATCCTCAAATTCAATTGATGGTTGGGATAGTATTTTATCTATTCTGCAAATGCCTAATGGCGTTCCTGTAGCTACTGTAGCGTTAAATGCCGCTAAAAATGCAGGTATCTTAGCAATAGAAATGCTCGCTATTCACAATCCTGATTTAAGGCAAAAACTACAGACTTACAAACAAAAAATGCAAGAAGAAGTAGCGGAAAAAAGAACAAAGATTTAATTCTATTTAGAATCTAACAACCCTATTAGTCCTTCAAAATTATCTATTTCGCTTGATAAAAATCTTTTATTTATAAATGGTTTAGATATGTCATAGCCATTTTGTTCTATTTTTGATATAAATCCATTTTTGATACTTACCATTCCATTTTTAAATTCTAAAATGGCATCACCAGCTTTATCATAGATCCATTCGGATGTTTCATATTGTTTTAATTTTAAAGACAATATACTTTTTATATCATCATCGGATAACTCATAAAAATAAGTTGTACCCCAAGCTGCTACTATTTTGTTGATAAAATCAAGTTCCGATATGTCCTTCATATCTTTTACATTTCCTATGAGAGATCGAACACTTTCACTGGCTTTAGATTTTATTGAAAAGGAGTTTTGGCTAATACAACGATTGATAAAATCTAAGTCTGAATTAAATAGTAAGGTGAAATGACTCAAAATTCCATTGGAAGAAGCGAATTGTGCACTTCCCGAAACTTTAAGTCCATTATCAAGAATAATAGCATTTCGTGAGTTCATGCTACAGGTTATATTCATCATATTCATAGCTTCTACAAGAAACCCAACGGTATGATG
>JBIPMU010000134.1:0-4501 GCA_044377205.1 Chitinophagales bacterium
AACCAAAAAAGAAGAAGCTAGAAAAACACAGTATTATGTTGCATCTCATGTCATTAATAAAAATATATTTAAGATTATTTAAAAAAAAAATGTGAATTAAAATAAAAAAATATACCTTTGTGCCTTAAAATCGAAATAAAAAATTCATAAAATAGATTTAAATATGAAAAAATTGTTTTTACTCCTATTAGTTGTTTTAGCTGGGCTTAATGCAAGTGCACAAGCAAAAACAACTGAAAAAAAAGCAGAAGCGCCCAAAGTGGAGGCTCCTGAAGTAATTAAAGAAACTCCTAAGGAAGCACCAAAAATTATGCCCGTGGTAGCTTCAAATGTTAATGAGGTTTATGCTCCGCAGATTAAAGATCCTTTTGAAATAGGTATTTCTGCAGGATTACATATGATTCGTGGAGATATTTATTCAAGAGTAGGTATGAATTTGGATAATTCAACATTTGGAATCCATGTTAGAAAAGCATTCGGATATCACTTCTCATTAAGATTACAATATAATTATGGAAATGCTACCATGAGACATGAGATGCCTCATTTTTCAGGTATTGCTAATGGGTTGTCTACATCAGATCCATTATGGTTTGTAGCGTCTCAAGCTTATACACACACACTAATGTTAGATAATGTATTAACGTTAGGTAATACATCTATTCACAAAGCTAAATCAAAGATTACATATGATTTATTTGCAGGACCTGCATTAGTGGCATATAGAACAAAGCTAAATGTTAAGAACGCTTCAGGTGCAGCATATGATTATGCATTATGGAGTACTATTTTTTCTACAGCGAGTACCTCTAATCCAATTAATGGATATATTAATGGAAAAGATGCTGTATCTAAAGAAATGGATGATAAATTAGATGATACCTATGAAACAGAAAGTGATAATAATGGCGTAAAAGCAAAATTCATGGATTATGCTTTGGCAGGGGGTATTACTTTTGGAGCTGGATTTAATTTTAGACTTTCAAATAAATTCAATTTGGGAATTGAGCAACGTTTTATTTACGTATTTGATGATTATTTAGATGGTGAAAGATGGGCAAATTATCAGTTCAATGCTGCAGGAGATAAGTCATATTCTCAAAATAATGATGTAATGTATAATACTACGGTAAAATTGAATTACAATTTATCAAAAGTAGGAGCAGAGCCTAAATATTGGATGAATGAAAATGAGTATATCTACAATAAAGTTGCTGGATCAGATAATAAAAAATTATTGCGTGAAGCATTTGCAGATGAAGACAAAGATGGTGTGCCGAATCAATTAGATCAAGAAGAAAATAGTAGAGAAGGATGTCCAGTTGATGTAAAAGGAGTTGTATTGGATAGCGATAAAGATGGTGTGTTGGATTGTGATGATAAAGAACCATTCTCGCCATCAGGATACCCTATAGATAATAAAGGAGTAGCTATTGTTCCTCCACCAGCTTGTTGTCAAGAATTGAAAGACAATATGAAAAATATGCCAGCATCTGCACCTTCTAATACAGCGTGTGCTGAAACTTCAATTCCTTCAATTCGTTATGCAAAGGATAGATTTGGAGTTTCTGCTGATAATGCAAATGCTTTGAGAACAATAGGTGAAAAGATGCAAGCTTGTCCAGATATGAGATTGGTTGTAGCTGGTGTTAACGATAAAAATACAAATAATGGTAAATACAATGAGCAATTGTCTTATAATAGAGCAAGCGAAGTTGTAAATTATTTGACAGAAAAATTTGGTGTATCTAGAGATAGATTTATAATTAAATATAACCAAGATGGAATTGGTGAATTAAATGCAGATAGAGCTGTAATGTTCCGTCATGCTCAAACAGGAGAGTATGGAAATAGCAATCCTCCTTCACCACACCCAGGTTTAAAAGCAGGTTCTAAAGAATAAGAATTAGAATTAGAAAAATACTTAAAAGCCTAATGAGATTTCATTAGGCTTTTTTTTTGATAATATATAGGTGAAAAATGCCTTATATTTGTATACTATTCGAGTACATTAAAAAAAATAAAATGAACGAAGATTTATTTAAAAATATAATATCCCATTCAAAAGAATATGGTTTTATCTTTAATTCCAGTGATATCTACGATGGATTGAGTGCAGTATATGATTATGGACAAAACGGTGTTTTGCTAAAAAATAATATAAAAGAATATTGGTGGAAAAGTATGGTGCAAATGCACGAAAATATCGTAGGAATAGATGCTGCTATTTTTATGCACCCAAGTACATGGAAAGCCAGTGGTCATGTAGATGCTTTTAATGACCCTTTAATTGACAATAAGGATAGTAAAAAAAGATATCGTGCGGATGTATTGATAGAAGAGTTCGTAGCTAAAATAGATGATAAAATTAAGAAAGAAGTAGAAAAAGCAGCAAAGCGGTTCGGCGAAACCTTTGATGCTAAAATGTATCGAGAAACCAATCCAAGAGTGATGGAGTATCAAGCTAAAATCAACGAGATAGAGGCACGATTCAAAAAAGCATTGGAAGATAATAATCTAGTTGAAATTAAACAAATTATTGAAGATTGTGAAATCTTATGCCCAGTAAGTGGAAGTCGAAATTGGACCGATGTAAGACAGTTCAATCTAATGTTTAATACGCAATTAGGTTCGGTAGCGGATGATAGTGCTACTATTTATCTTCGACCTGAAACTGCGCAAGGAATTTTTGTTAATTTCTTAAATGTATTGAATACCAGTCGTCAGCGTATTCCATTTGGTATAGCTCAAATAGGAAAAGCATTTCGTAATGAAATTGTAGCGCGTCAGTTTATATTCAGAATGCGTGAATTTGAACAAATGGAGATGCAATTTTTTGTAAGGCCAGGTGAGGAAATGAAATGGTATGAATATTGGAAAGAAACACGAATTAATTGGCATAAGAAATTGGGCATCGATGCCGATAAATATAAATTTCATGATCATTTAAAGACGGCACATTATGCTAATGCTGCTGTAGATATTGAATTTGAATTCCCTTTTGGATTCAAAGAATTGGAAGGAATTCATAGCCGTACGGATTTTGATTTGAAGCAACATCAAGAATTAAGTAGTAAAAAACTTCAATATTTTGATCCAGAACTCAATCAAAGTTATATTCCGTATGTAGTTGAAACCTCAATAGGTTTGGATAGAATGTTTTTGACAATTATGAGTAGTGCGTTACAGAAAGAAGCGCTTGAAAATGGAGAAGAGCGAACAGTATTGAAAATTCACCCTACTTTGGCGCCGAATAAAGTAGCTATACTCCCTTTGGTTAAAAAAGACGGCTTGCCAGAAAAAGCAAGGGAATTATTTGATAAATTGAAATTTGAAACGTATGCTTTCTATGACGAAAAAGACAGTATAGGTAAGCGTTATCGTCGTCAAGATGCATTAGGGACGCCGTATTGTATTACGATAGATCATCAATCATTGGAGGATAATACAGCTACTATTCGTGATAGAGATAGCATGACACAAGAGCGAATTTCTATAGATAATATATTGAATGTAGTTCGAGAAAAAACAAGTTGGAATAATTTATTAGCTTAGATATTTGAGTATAAAAGAAAAAAATATTTAATTCTTACTGTCTATAATAATGGTAACAGGCCCGTCATTGAGTAATTCTACTTTCATATCGGCACCGAATATACCTGCTTGAATTTTTTTATCAAATTCTTTTTCAAAATGATGTAAGAATTTTTCGTAAAGATTTTTTGCTATAACAGGTTGAGCCGCTTGAATATAAGAAGGTCTATTGCCTTTTTTTGTATCGGCAAAGAGTGTGAATTGGCTGATAATTAATACGTCACCATCAATATCTTTTATGGATAGATTCATTTTGGAATCCGTATCGTTAAAAATCCTTAAATGTATGATTTTACGTACCAGATATTCTATGTCTTCATCGGAATCATTGTGTCCTATTCCTAATAAAATCAATAATCCTCTTTCTATTTTTCCTACAATTTCATTATCTACAGAAACTTGTGCATGAGAGACTCTTTGAATTACGGCTTTCATTATATTTAGAATTAAAAAGTGAAATTATTTTCGTTCCCAGCTGTCGTTTTGGGAAATTATATCGTCCAAAATATTTCTGTAATTTTGATATCTAAAATCAGCTATTTTATCCTCATTCCATAGTTCCATCACTTTGCATTGAGGTTCATTGATATGAAGACAATCATCAAATTTACATTGATTGAGCTGTGCCGCCATTTCTCTAAAATAATATTTTAATTCATGTTTTTCTATTGCCAAAACGCCAAATTCCTTGATGCCAGGCGTGTCTATAAAATTGGCGTTGAGTTCTTTTGAAAAAAACATCTCTGCATACGTAGTGGTATGCATTCCTTTTTCATGCACTTTTGAAATGACATTGGTCCGAAGATTCAAGCTCGGGTCTATGGCATTGAGAAGGCTCGATTTACCTACTCCCGAATGTCCTGAAAAAAGTGTTTGTTTGCCGTCTAGTATATTTTTTAATTCATCC
>JBIPMU010000135.1:0-4494 GCA_044377205.1 Chitinophagales bacterium
CATATATTTTTCCTAGATATTCGGCTTGTGGATTAAAGAAAAAAACACCTATCCCCATACTCAAATATGGTGTAAATGGGCTTCCCTCATCAGCATAGTAGATATTCTTTATATAGTTAAGAAAATTAAATTCAAATTGTCCTGTAATATCAAGGATACTGGATTCAAATGATAAATTTCTATTTCTATTAAATGGTCTAGATGAATAAGCATCATTATAGCCCACTTTCATGTAATTGAAGGAAGTCTTAAATGCAAAACGAGTTCCTATATTTTGTCTAACAAAGAAACCTGCAGAAGCTCCAATACCTTTATACCCAAAATGATCATTCAAATCGCCATAATAATTTGCAGCACCAAAAGAAAGCCCAACTTCTTCAGTCGCAATATTATTTTGACTTATAGCGTCTATACTTTTTATTAAAAAGAATAACAATAAAAATCTAGAACAATATTTTTGAAATAAAATCATTGGTTTACAAACGAAATATTGATCAAAAAAGTATGTTAACAATGGAAACACAGCATATTTTATACTGTATTAGATGTGCATTAATCCCAATTTGAAACGAAATACCTCATCTAAATATTCACGCATGCCCTCATTTTGGATATTTTCAAAAACTTCCGCCAGAAACGCATATTGAATAAATGAGTTTGCAACCTCTTTTGTTAGCCCCCTTGATTGCAAATAATATAAAGCTTGTAAATCAATTTGACCATTGGTAGCACCATGACTACATTTAACATCATCTGCAAAAATTTCAAGCTGTGGACGAGTATTTACCGTAGCATCTTCACTCAAAAGCAAATTATTATTTTTTTGATAAGCATTGGTTTTATTGGCATTAGGATGTACATAAATTTTACCTGTAAAAATACCGTTGGATTCGTCTTTTAATATCCCTTTAAAAAGCTGATTACTCTCACAACCTTCCGATAAATGCTCTACACAAATATTATTATCTATTAAATCGCCTTCTTTTCCATAATAAATGCCTTTAATATTACAGTTTGCATTAGGTTCACTCAACACAGTGCGTATATTATTTCTGATAATTTTCCCTGACAACGAAATATTGGTATAATTAAAGAATGAATCTTTTTTCTGAATCACCTCTTTGGTTCCGATATAATGAAGTCCCTGTGATGTTTCATTTTCTATCATACACAAGTCCAAATGAGCGCCTTCGTTCAATACAATCTCCGTCATAGCATTGATAAAATACTCCGATTCGGCTATACCTTGGTGGTCTTTGATAATTTCAGCCTTGGAATGCGGTTCTAAAACAATAAGATTTCTAGGATTGATAATACAATTTGAATTTTCTTGAGAAACAAAAAACCATAAAATTGGATATTTTGCCTGGGTACTCTCTTTTAAGTGAATAAAAATACCATCGCCAAACATAGCCGTATTCAAAGAAGCAAATACTTCGGTACTATTTTTAGCCAAAGTATTAAAGTGTTTTTCAAATATAGGATTTCGATCTTGAATTGCTTCACTTACAGACATAATAGTAATGCCTTCATTTTCATCAGGAATAATTTCACTTAAATGTGGTTGAAAACTACCATTAACTACAACAAGTTTATGCGCTTTGATATGATCGTAGTATCTAAAATCACTTTTTTTAATATTTAAATGACGTTGTGGGAAAAATAAAGGATTTAACGACGCACGAGTAAAAGCAGATACATTGGTATATTTCCATGCTTCATGCCTGCGTGTAGGAAATCCTAATTTCTCAAAATCATCAAAAGCATCTAACTTAGCATCATGAATGAATGTATGCTGTAATTGATTCAAATTCTTTTCTTGTTCCTTAAAAATATCTTTGTATGTATATGTAGAAGTATTCACTTTTTCTTGTATTTACCATTATAAACAAAAAAAACTCTGCAATAGTTTTACAATTACAGAGTTTTTATACAATTAAATAAAATTTATTTCTTACGCTTTTGGAAGAACACTAATAAATGTTCTATCATTTTTTTTGCGTTTGAACTCAACTACACCTTCTACCATTGCAAATATAGTGTGGTCTTTTCCAATTCCTACACCTAAACCTGGGTGAAATTGAGTACCTCTTTGTCTTACGATGATATTACCTGGAATAGCAGCTTGCCCTCCAAATAATTTAACTCCTAGTCTCTTACTATGTGATTCTCTTCCGTTTTTCGAACTACCGACGCCTTTCTTGTGTGCCATTTCTTTATCTTTTTATAAATTATAAAATTATATACTTGTAATTGAAATTTGAGTATAATGTTGTCTATGACCATTTTTTACTCTATATCCTTTTCTTCTTTTCTTTTTGAAAACAATTACTTTATCAGCTCTTACTTGTTTTTCTATAGTAGCTTCAACACTTGTACCTGTTGTAGGAGCTCCTACTTGAATAGAACCATTTTTTTCTACTATCAATACATTGTTAAAAGAAACTTTATCGCCTTCATTTCCTTCCAATTTATCCACATATATTTTCTTTCCAGTTTCAGCTTTATACTGCTTTCCTGCTATTTCTACTATTGCGTACATATCCTATCATTTAAAAATTGAGTGTGCAAAAGTAATACTTTTTTTTTATTTAAAAAGTTTTTTTTCATTATTTTTTATTTTTTTACACCTTATATAATTATATAGGGGAATTCATATCGCTATTTTAGATTGAACAAACAAAAATATATGATTTTTTTTAATATTAATTAGCTACTTTTGCATGCGTAATTATCTTTCGCAATGACCAAGTATATATTTGTAACAGGAGGCGTTTCGTCCTCATTAGGAAAAGGAATTTTTGCCGCATCTCTAGCCAAACTTCTTCAAGAGAGAGGCTTTGTAGTAACTATCCAAAAATTTGACCCTTATTTAAATATAGACCCCGGAACACTCAATCCGTATGAACATGGCGAATGCTATGTCACAGAAGATGGCGCAGAAACCGACTTGGACTTGGGACACTATGAACGTTTTCTGAATACGCCTACTACACAGGCAAACAATGTCACTACAGGACGTATTTATCAGACGGTATTGGACCGTGAGCGTAAAGGAGAATTTCTTGGAAAAACGGTACAAGTAATTCCACACATTACCGATGAAATCAAAAGAAGATTTACACTCATCAATGAAAATAATCAATTTGACTTTATAATCACAGAACTAGGAGGTACTGTAGGTGATATTGAATCGCTTCCTTATATAGAAGCCGTTAGACAATTTATCTGGGACATGGGTAAAGACAATGCTATTGTATGTCACCTAACACTTCTACCTTATTTAAATGCAGCCAAAGAACTCAAAACTAAACCTACACAACATTCTGTAAAATTATTATTGGAAAATGGTATACAACCCGACGTGCTAATTTGTAGAACCGAAAAAGAAATAGGAAGAGAACTTAAACAAAAAATTGCACTTTTCTGTAATGTATCCGAAAATGCAGTAATTCAAGCAATAGACAAAGAAAGTATATACGATGTGCCTTTGGAAATGCAAAAAGAAAAAATAGACCTTGTAGTTTTAGAAAAATTAAAAATAAAATCCAAACAAGAGCCTAAATTAGATAAATGGAAAAAATTTCTTTCTAATCTGAAGAATCCAAAAAATGAAATTAAAATAGCTGTTGTTGGGAAATATATAGAATTGCAAGACGCTTATAAAAGCATTTATGAATCTTTCATACACGCAGGGGCTGCTAAAAGTATCAAAGTAAAGATAGAATCTATTCACTCTAAGTCCATTAATGCTGATAATGCTGATAATATTTTAGGGAAATTTGATGGAATTCTTGTTGCTCCTGGTTTTGGAGAAAGAGCTATTCAAGGAAAAATAGAAACTATAAAGTACGCTAGAGAAAACAACATACCATTTTTAGGGATTTGTCTAGGTATGCAAATGGCTGTGATTGAATTTTCTAGAAATGTATTGGGATACTCAGAAGCCCATTCGGTAGAAATGAACAAGAAAACAAAATTTCCAGTTATCGATTTGATGCAATCACAAAAAAGTGTAACCAAATATGGTGGAACTATGCGTCTTGGTGCTTATCCTTGTATAATTGAAAAAGATACTTTGGCATATAAACTCTACAAAAACACTCAAATTAGTGAAAGACATCGCCATAGATACGAATTCAATAATAAATTTATTGAAGAAATCAATAAAAAAGGCATGCGCACTAGTGGAAAAAATCCTGACTCAAATTTAGTAGAGATAGTAGAATTAATAAATCATCCTTTTTTTATTGGTGTTCAATTCCATCCGGAACTAAAAAGTACTCCCGAAAATCCACACCCTCTTTTCAAAGGATTAATTGAAGCAGCTCTTAAAAACAAGAAATAAATGACATTTTTTGTCGTTCATATAATAAATAATTGAATTATAAATCATATTAAATTGATTTTCAATTTTTTAAATACAATTCTGTAAGCGTCATTTCACGACATATATCTTATATACTTTTGTTTCATAAAAATTAAAGAATATGA
>JBIPMU010000136.1:0-4460 GCA_044377205.1 Chitinophagales bacterium
TTTCCACAAAAAGATATTGAATATATGGAAGCGTGGATAAAATCATAAATACTTCGTCTTGTACTGCATACTTGACTTTTTTTTCAAAAAACGCTATACTCAACTCTTAAAAAGGCTTCAAACCTTTGAAAAAAGTCAAAAAGAGGTTTTAAAATCAATTATTGAAAGAAACAAAACATGCCAATATCTTGTTTCTCATAAGATAAAAAATATAGATGATTTTGAAAAATTACCTTTAGTTCATTATGAAGAACTTGAAAATGAGATCGTTTCATTAGGATCAACTAAATATTTCGCACTGAGTTCAGAAAAAATCATTGCCTGTTCAAAATCTAGCGGAACTACTAGCACTAGTAAATGGATCCCACAGAGCAAAAAAAATATTAAATACAACTACAAGGCAGGTTTTGACCTACTTTCGTCATTTATCTTTCATCATCCCAATTCAAAAATTACCGCAGGAAAAAACTTTTCACTCACAGGTAGCTATGAGCCGAAAAATGGGTTGATTGTGGGCGATATTTCTGCTCTAATTGCATTTTACTTGCCCTCCATTTTTCATTTTTTTAGAATTCCATCAAAAAAAATTGCATTAATTCAAAACTGGGATAAAAAGCTAGAGGCTCTAATTCCAAAGTTAATTCAATCTGATATCCGATGGATCGCAGGTGTCCCTTCATGGATAAAAGTGATCATTGATCGAATAGAATTTGAAACGCAAAAATCCATCTTAGAGATTTGGCCCAATTTGGAAGTTTTCTTTTATGGCGGTACAGATATAGCTATTTATAAAGCACAATTTGACCAAATATTTCAAAAAAAAGTAGTGTATTGGCAGACATACAATGCAAGTGAAGGGTTTTTTGCCATTCAAATCTCGCCAAACATATCAGATATGGCACTTATGAGTGATTATGGCGTTTATTTTGAATTTTTATGCGTAAAATCAGATGAGATCGTCCAGTTTAAAAATTTAAAAATTGGAAATAAATATGAACTAATTATAACAAATTCCTGCGGACTATGGCGGTATAGAATTGGTGATGTTGTCGAAATTACAAATTTAGATCCTCTAAAAATAAAAATAGTAGGAAGAACAAAACATTATATCAATGCATTTGGTGAAGAATTGATGATACATAATGTAGAAAAAGCATTGGAAATTCTCAATCAAGAAATGGTATTTGAAATAGCTCATTATACTGTAGCTCCAAAGATTGATGAAAACGATAAAGGATTTCATCAATGGCTAATTGAATTCAAAATGTCACCATCAGATATATCTATATTTGAGAAAAAACTAGATACTATTTTACAATCTCTGAATAGTGATTATAAAGCAAAACGAGCACATGATTTAATAATGAAAAATCTTCAAATTATTCCTGCAAAAGATGGTCAATTTGAAAAATGGCTGCGAAATCAAAATCGATTATCAGCTCAAGCCAAAATTCCAAAACTATCTAACGATACGTTGATTTTAGATAAAATATTATCCAATTCTCAATTAAGAAATAACCATTAATTTTAAATTTATAATTTTGTAACTTGAAATATAAAAAATCTTAACATGTATAATGGGAAAAAAGTAGTGGTTGTAATGCCCGCTTACAATGCAGAAAAAACGTTAGAAATCACTTATAATGAAATACCCTTTGATCTTGTAGATGATGTAATTCTGGTAGATGATCATAGCAAAGACAATACTTCCGATAAAGCAAAAGCATTAGGCATAAAACATGTGATTAGACATGAGCAAAACAAGGGATATGGTGGCAATCAAAAAACATGTTACAACAAAGCCATGGAATTGGATGCAGATATAGTAGTAATGCTTCATCCCGATTATCAATATACTCCCCTATTACTTACAGCTATGATATCCATTATTGGCAATGGATTATATGATATAGTTTTTGCTTCAAGGATACTAGGAAAAGGAGCCTTAAAAGGTGGCATGCCTTTATATAAATATATAGCGAATAGATTTTTGACCTTATTTCAAAACATAATGATGAATCAAAAACTATCCGAATATCATACAGGATACAGGGCTTTTTCAAAAAAAGCGCTTCAAAGTATTAACTACAATATGATTTCAGATGATTTTGTATTTGACAACCAAATGATAACTCAGCTTTTCATGAAAAATTTTGAATGCGGCGAAGTTACATGCCCCACAAAATATTTTGAAGAAGCTAGCTCTATCAATTTCAAAAGAAGTAGTATATATGGACTTGGCTGTCTAAAAACAGCTATTGAATATAGACTTCATCGATGGGGAATAATCAAATTTGATTATTTAAAATAATACTTTTTGAAAGCATTTTTTTTAAAATATAAAGAACTAATTTTATTCCTATCTTGGGGGACGATAGCATTATTCTTTACGTACAATCATGTTGTGTGGCGAGATGAAATGAGAGCCTTGAGCATTGTAATTGATTCTCATTCTATATTTGATCTTGCATTTCACAAACTTGAAAATGAAGGACATCCAATACTATGGTACTTAATTTTATATATATTTTATTTTATTTTAAAATCTTCTATCGTTTTAAAAATTGCATCCTTCACAATTGGGATTTTCAATACGTACTTAATCGTTTTTAAAACAAAATTATATTTCCTTGTCAAACTACTCCTGATTTTTACAAGCTTAATGTTTTTTGAATATACGATAAAAGCAAGAAATTATGGAATATCAATTACATGTATACTTTTATTATATATCTTATTGGATAAGGAATTTAATAAAAAAAACTATTTTTTACTTATTCTATACTCAATATTATTATCTCAAACAAATATTATTGGATTTATTATAAGTATAGCATTTCACATAATATATTTATTTGAAAAAAGGATACAAAACAAAAATTTGTTATTGATTTCTGGCGTAGTTTTATTTTCAAATACCCTTCTCTTTTATTTAATTACAAAAACCAACTCGTTGTCTGTTTTTTTTATAGACAAATCATTACTTATAAAAAAATTGCTGAATTTAAATTCATTGTCTCTATTGCTACCTTTTTATTCATTCAAACCATTCATAGGCACAATGAATTCAGTAGGAATAGGCATAGGAATTCTTATATTGTTTCTTCTTATCTTATCCTTAAAAAAATCAAAATTATATCTAATAGCGATATATACTTTATTAATTCTTGCTCAGTTTATTTCAGTTTATGTTTATGGACTTTTTCCCAGACATATAGGACTTATAATCATTTTCTATATTTTACTTTTTTATAGAATAAACTCTTTTGAGAATTTAAATGCTATTAAAAACTATTTGAATCTACCTACTTTAATTTTAATTATATTTTTTGTAGCAAACATTGTTCAAATATTTGAAACAATAGAAAAACCCCATTCATGCTCAAAAGAATTTGCAAATTTTATTAATGATGAAAAGTATAAAAATTCTATTTTGATTGGTGAACGGGATTTTTTTACTGAAGCAATTCCATATTATTCCAATATTGACATTTATGTACCTAGGGAGAAAATTTATTCTAAAATAACACACTTTACATCTAAAAACTCAGACACTTTAAAAATGAGTGAAATTTTAAATTTTTCGGACAGTACTAAAAAACCTATTCTACTTTTATTTGATTCATTTAGCCATTATAAATCTAAGCCTGTCAGACATTTTTTCAATATGAGAGAAAAATGTTTTATTTTTGACACAGTAAATCTTTCTAGAATTCAGTTTTTAAAAAACTTTACAAATACACAATCTGATGAGTTTTATGAACTTTATTATATAAAACCAAGAAAAACATAACTAATCTATTCATAATTTAATTTCAAATTAAATCCTAGTTCAGTGAAAAAAATACAAATATTTCTTAGATTTTCCATAGCATGCATATTAATAGTATTAGCTTCATGGACTAGATGGTACTTCACGGGAAGTTTAAAGGCTGATGAAAATTATATAGAAAACAATGCATTGGCACTCAATTTTTATATTTTCTCTTATTTCTCAGGATTTTTCTTACTTGTACATACGTACTATAAAATTATTTTTAGAAAAGAAGGATATGATTTAAGTATAGATGAGACAAGAACCTTATCTATAATAGGAAATATAATTCTCTTTTTCATGACGGTAATCTTTGCTTCCGATATTTATACATACTTAGCAGAAGGTGAATTAGCTACTAGAGGCATATTTACCTATACAAATGGCGAACTAGTAAAGAATTCTAAGTTCATAGAGTATGTAAGTTTTTGGTGGAAAGATTGCCCTAATCATTATGGACCACCACTTTTATTTATGTTTTATTCGTCTGTTTTAATAGGCAAATCCGTAATGGCCAGTTATTGGGTCTTTAAAATCTTAATGCTAATTTCGGCAATACTACTTACTCAAACTATTTATTTGATACTAAAAGAACAGAGCACAAAAACCAAATATAATCTTTATGCTTTGGTAGTTTTAGCACCTC
>JBIPMU010000137.1:0-4417 GCA_044377205.1 Chitinophagales bacterium
TTGATGCGTGGCGTAGGCAAGGGCATCAAAGAATTTAACAGTGCCAAAGCAGGTATCACAAGCGAAATAGAAAAAGGCATGAAAGAAGCCGACGAAGAAAAAGAATATCAAAAATAATATTTTTTTGTATTTTATTACACAAAAGCATCCTAAATCAGGATGCTTTTTATTTTATACAAATACTCTTAGCATTAGACATAATTTTTCTTTATTTTTCTCTTCTTTCTGAGTATATTTGCAATGTTTAGGAAAGTAAAACATCAAAGCACTTCAAAAATTGAAAATACTATTTTACTTCTTTTTTCTAATTATAGGCTCTAAAATTTGGGCACAAGATATACATTTTAGTCAGTTTTGGGATCCTATGAGCTTTCAAAACCCTTCCAATATAGGAAATTTTGATGGATCGCTTCGTATTTCATCTATATACAGGAATCAATGGAATCAATACGGAGCACCTCTTCAAACTACTTTAGCCGATGCTACTTTTAAGCAAATCTTGAAATCCCAAGATCATCTCTCAATATGTGTATCGGGACTTCAAGACAAATTGGATATGCTTTTTTTTAGGCAATACCGCTTTTCGGGAACAGTAGCATATAATAAATTCTTATCTGAAAAAATTAATATTGGTGCGGGCGTTCAATTAGGCACAAAACTTACTTCTATCAACTACAGTCGATTAACATTTGACCGCCAATGGGATCCCAATACAGGAGGCTTTGAGCCCATGAATCCTTCAAACGAGACATTCAATGCCGAAAATGTATATACTCCCCTTTTGAGTGCAGGATTCAATGTTAATTTTATTATCAAAGGTGTACTCAATACTGTAGACCTAGCAATTAGCAATATCAACACTCCAAAAGATGTTTATTTTCAATCCAATAGCACAATTCCAATCAAATTTTCGGTAAATGCGCATAGTTATATTCCCATGAGCGATAAATTTATTTTGATGCCAAAGACCAGTTTTTTATATTCTCAAAAAGCCAATGCTTTTTTCTCAGGATGTTTGATCAAATTCAAGCCAAATACTATAAATGAATTTTACACCGGTTTAATGCTTCGTTGGGGAGTGGACAGAAATAGCGATGCAATTACACCAACATTTGGAGTAAAACTAAATAATCTCAAGATTGGTGCAGCGGTAGACGTTTCCTTATCGGGAATTAATCAAGAATCTCAAAAAGGAAGTTTTGAATTGTCGGCAGTTTATATATTTAAACCGGCAAAAAGCAATTTGTTTTCAATTGACTGTATGCGATTATAATCTATGAAAAAAACACTCGTTTTATTCTTATTTACTTTCATTTTTATTCAAGCTATTTGGGCTCAAGGTGAAGAAAAAGTCAATATCAATAAAAGCAAACGAAAACTATATAAATATGGAATTGGTTCCATACAATCTGGCAACTATTTTCTTGCAAAAGTATATTTTGATGCTTTGCACGACAAAGGTTTTGAAAACAATGACCAAATTTATAATTATTCAAAACTACTCAATACACTGGGCGATTTTGAAAATTCAAACAAATACATTGATTCGCTTTTAACCAAAAAATATGATAATCCCTTACTGATTTATCAAAAGACGTTAGTATGCATGAAATTACAAAAAGAAAAAGATGCGCTTGACTATGCTACTTTTTTTCTTAAAAACAGAGAGAACAAAACAAATTTTCCCTCTGAAACAAGACATTTGAAAGAACTAAAACGATACTTAGATTCACTCAGTTTTCGTATAGATTCTATTGAATATAGTGTATATAATCTATCCGATGCTATCAATGGCCCCGCATCAGAATTTTCTCCAATTATTACAAATGATGGTTTGCTTTATGGAAAGCAAGGGTTGGACAAAATCAAATATTATAATTCAAATCAACTTTCAAAAGGCAAAGTATCTCCTACTCGAAAAATATATTTAGCGAAAGGGACTGGAATGAATCTTATGAAGGCAGAACTATTTGATATCCAAATACCCGATAGAGAGATCAGCAGTATTTGTTTTGATGTATCACAACGAAATGCTTATTTATCAGCTTGCAAATTTGATGAAAAAACCGAAAAATATATTTGCAATATATTTCATGTAAAAAAAATACGAAATGCAAAAAAAGAATGGATTTGGGATACTCCAATTCTAGTTCCCGAACTTTATGAAGAAAATGTTTCGATGACACATGTAAGTTTTGCATTTGATCCATTTAAAAACACTCCTATCATTTATTTTTCAAGTAATAAAGAAGAAGGAAGAGGAGGTATGGATATTTGGTATAGTTATCTCAATCTCAAAACCAATAAATTTGGAAAAATAGTCAATGCTGGAGGAAAAATCAATACATCACGCGATGATATCACTCCAAATTATCACTCTCAATCAAAAACACTCTATTTCAGTTCCAATGGGCGAGGTGGCTATGGCGGTTTTGACATTTATGGCTCACATCATAAAGAGGGTGCATTTCAAGAAGTAAAACAGCTGGGACAAGAGGTCAATTCGTCTCAAGATGATATTTTCTATTATCCTAATAGAGATTTGACCAATGGATATTTGGTATCCAATCGTTATAGCTCACATTCACTTATAAATCCACATTGCTGCGATGACATATTTTATTTTGACAAAAATGCAAACCTCCGAAATAAAACAAAAATCAATATAAATGTCACTAGCAATCATGGCAATGTAATACCTAATTTTGAATATACGATTTGGGAAATTGACTCTAATGGTATTCGGACACCATTGGAAAACAAATCGGCAAAAGATTCTGCTTTAATAGAAAATTTGAGACACAAATCCCATTATGAAATTGAGGTTTTTAATAATAAATTTTTTCGAAAAAAAATAACCAAACGAACGCTAGAAGATAGCTTTTACAACATTAAAATTACGCTGGACAGTATAGATTTTAGGCCTATTTTGCTTCCATTAATTGAATTTGATTTTGATAGTTTTATTATCAATAATGAATCCAGATATATTGTGGACTCGCTGGTATATCCCATTTTACTTGCCAATCCTACACTTGTGATAGAATTGAGTGCTCATACCGATAGCCGAGGAACGGATGAATACAACGAATTACTCTCTGAAAAACGAGCACAATCGATGAAAGAATTTTTGCAGAATTATAGAGAAATTAATCCAAAACGCCTCAAAGCAAAAGGCTACGGAGAATTTGTACCTATAGTACCCAATGAAAATCCAGATGGCACAGACAATCCCGAAGGTCGACAACGCAATAGGCGCTGCGAATTTAAAATTTTGGATGAGGAATTTTATGATTGATTATAGAACATGAATGGAATATTAAAGGGGACTTAATTAATATTTTATTAAAATGAAACAAAACAAACTTAACTATGAAACGATTCTTATTGACCGATAAGCTATTCTTAAAACTCACCACAGCTTTAATTATTGGCATCTATTCTATTGAATTTTTTGAAATCAAGTATGCTTTATATATCCCTATTATAGTATTTGGAATGCTGCAAGTGGGTATTTACATCTTCAAGGTAAAACAGCCTAAGATCATAGAACATACCATGTTCTTGATTTTTATATATCTAAGTATGTTACTACATTTTTTAAATAGTAGTTATCATTTTCAAACTAAATCTACTCATCATGCAAAGTTTTTAGGAAAAGAGACTTTTTATCTTTTTCGTATAGATGAAAAACCTATAAGACGAAGCTCGTCTACAAAAATTCAAGGGGAACTAATTGCAATAAAAAAAGGGGATTCTTCAGTATCTATTCATAATCAAATGATATTATACCTTCCATCTGAAATCCAAACTCATAACTTGACATACGGAGATCATCTATCGCTTTATGGCAAAATAAATTCCCCTTTACCCCCTCTCAATCCAGAAGAATTCGACTATAAATCATGGCTATATAAGAATCACATATATCTAACAGCATACAGCAATCAGATTAAAAAAATAAACTTCAAGATTTCGTGGATCCAAGAAATTCAGTATTTACCGCTTAAAACAAGAGATTATTTTGAAGAGGAATTGACAAAATTTATACCCACTAAACAAAATTTGGATATAGCAAAATCCCTTTTAATAGGTGTGCGAAGTAATTTGGATCAAGAAATTTTAGATGCATATTCTGCCACAGGAACCATTCATATTCTATCAGTTTCTGGAACTCATTTTGCAGTATTCTTCTTTATGCTTAGTTTGTTTTTCAAACGCCTCCCAAAACGATATGAATATATTTGCTTTTTCATCAAACAGCTACTATGCTTTGGATACGCATTAATTACAGGCTTTAGTCCACCGGTATTCAGGAGTTTTTTAATGCTCTTTTTTGTAGATCTTAAAAATGTAACTCATTCAAGACCCAACACCTTTAATATATTATTTTTTACCGCAGCCATCATCTTATTGT
>JBIPMU010000138.1:0-4399 GCA_044377205.1 Chitinophagales bacterium
TTGTTGCTGCGAATCATAATCGCTTTTTCTATATTCATTGGATTCTAATTGTACGCAAAGATAAGCATTCTAAGCTCAAAATTAGATTTAATAAAATATACAATTTCCTGTAGTATTATTATGATAAAGGAATTTCTGGAGTTTACATTTTGTTTTCCAATAATTTTAATCTTATCATTTGGAATAGATTGTAATACATACGAAAAAATCAAAAACTATAATCGTAGTCCAAATGTAAAATAGACAAATCTTTTTTCGGCAGGAAGGATACCGGGTCCAGGATATCCTCCTGATCGGCGGGTTGCATATGTGAGGTCAAAAAGATTGTTTACACCCAATCCAAACTGAATTTTTTTTGCTAGGATGTACTGAATGCTCGCGTCAAAGACGGTATAGGCAGGCAGTTGTCCAGCTTGTGCATTGGCAGTGGCTTTTTCGGTATTCTGCGCATCGGTGAATACTGAACTGGTATGCGTCATCATCATATTAGCTCTAATATCTTTAAAAATATAAGTTAATCCTGATTTAAATGTATTCAAAGGTGCATATTCTACTTGATTTCCTGCCAGATTATTTTCCTCAATGCTTCCTGAAATTAAAGCTGCTGTATTCCAGCGAGCATATGTAGCTCTTGTAAAATTATACGCGGCATTCCATTCAATAACACCATATTTTTTTGAAAGATTTAATAAATCCATAAATTGAATATTCATACTCAATTCCAATCCTTTATGCGTAGCATCTCCAATATTAGTTTTTAATAAAATGGTATTTCCTATATCATTTTTAATATTTAAAGATCCAATTTTATCAAAGTATTTAATTAAAAAAACGTTTGCTTCTATTTGTATTCCTTTAGACTGATACTTATAGCCAATTTCGCTACTAAATCCCGTCATATCATTTAAATTTGTTGAAATACTATCGGTAGTAGCTGATGGTACAAAATCCGAAAACAAAGCCGAGCGATAGTTGTTACTAATATTGGCATAAACTGAATTTTGTGGATCGAACGGATAAGTGGCGCTCAATCCAAAAATTGGAATCGTTCGAACTCTATTTTGTGGCTTCATATAATTTGGTGTATTTTGACTATAATTTAATATACCCGAAACAAAATTATCTATAATGTCCACTCGCACCGATGGTGTAATTTTTAATGCATTCCATTGGATAACATCTTGAATATATCCTGCATATGAAATCGTTTTCATAAAAAACTGTCTTCCAAAATTCCCTGTAATACTTAAATCAAAATCTAATACAGCGGTTCCGTTTCCTTGCTGAAAACGATTGGTTTGTCCATTAAAATATTTGAGACCAGCGGTAATATCATGATTTATTTTACCTGTATTCAACTTAATTTCGGATATTAACTCCAAATTATGATTATGATATTCATCAATATCTACTTGTCTTTGACTTAAATCATCTTTTATGTTTGCGGGTCTATTAAATCCAACGCTATTTCGAGTGCCTATTGTACCATTATATAATATATCTAGATGAAAATCTTTGTTAAAATGCATGTGAAGACGTGCCATAGGTGACCACCATTTTACTTGAAAAAAGTTTCGATTTCTTAATGATTGTGAAGGATTGGCATACATAATACTATCGGTCAATCCACCTGGCTGATGCGATATATATTCTGAATACGTAGAGCTAGCCTCTAACTTTAGTATTTCGGAGAATCGATAACTCATATATCCATAACCAAAATCCTGTTTGTAATCATTATTTTGTCTAAAGGTATTTGCCTGACGATTTTGATATTGAGCTAAATATGAAAAACGTTTTATGGTTCCCGAAACCGAATTGGACGTAGAAATCATATTAAATTGTCCTATGGTATTGTTTGATTCAAATGCAAAAGGCTTTATATTCGGTTTTTTCAAAATGTAATTAACCATACCTCCAAATTGAGAACCATATAAAACGGCCCCAGCACCGCGCACTACCTGAATTTGGTCTACGGAATTCAAAGGTGGTGTATAATAAGCTTCTGGATATCCATAAGGATCCGAAGCAATCTCCACGCCATTTTGGCGCATATTGAATTCCCAGCTTCTATTTGGGCTAAGTCCACGAGTACTTATATTAGTTTGTAGCTGACTAGCATCGCTTTCCCATATAAAAATATTAGGTACTTTGTTAAACAGCTCTCGATAGTTATTATTTCCTTTATTAGCAGATTCACTTTGCAATAAAATCACGTTCGTTTTTCTACCAAAATGGGCTTCTTGAAAATGAATGGAATCGTGTTTTTGAATTTTTGATGTTTCTATAAAAATTTCTCTAATTTTCTTTTGAGCGTTTAAAGATACAAATAAGAGTAAATTAGCTATAAATAGCATCAAGCGAAACATATTTTTTATTATTTAGAATTATTATAAATAAAGTGCAAATGTAAATGTTTTTGGAAAACAAAAACAAATTATTTTAAATAATTCTAAATAAATATTATAACAAATTGATTATAAATTACATAGTATTTTTTTTCTTAAAGAAAAATACTGTATTTTCCAAATAGTAATTGTTTGTTTTGTTATCTATAGTTTTATTAATAGAACTAAACTCTATTTTAATTTCATAAGATCCTAAATTTGCTATAACGAATAAATCCTCAAGAGTATCTTCGCCAGATAAATTCTTATATGGCTTAAATTTTTCTATGATCAAAGGCATAAAATCAATGGTTTTTTTATCATTTATTTTTAGCTTATAATATGGTTCATTTATAAAACAATTATGCTCTAATTTAAACACATCTTCACCTATGGTTATTTCTTTTTCATCTAGTTGATTTTGTGTAATAACAAAATTGTAATTTTCAACTTTAAAATATTTATTCTTATTATGTAAAACAAAGCTAGAATTATAAGTATTGTTTCTTTTTTTATTGTTAATATTAGTAAATAATCCATTGATTCGCCATATTTTATCATTTTTAAATGATTTTTTTATATCTTCATTCAAATATGAAGCTAGAGACTTATTCTTGAATCGTTTGCTCAAAAATTCAAACTTGTCTTCAATATTATCAGCTACTGAATCGGCTATTTCTTTTTTGAAATCAATTTTGTCATTCACGAGCATATGATTTTCTTTCAAAAGCTTTTTTAAATGATATTCCTGGCTACGAATCGATAGCGAAAATGCATTGAAATATGGAAAAACTAAAGCAAACAGAACAAATCCAAATAAAGAAATAGGAATAAATTTGATACTACTTTGTTTTTTTATAATAAAATATAGAACCGTAACCGAAAGCCAGCAAGCGATAAGAAGCACAAAATATCGCGCTTCGGTAAATCCATATTGGAGCAAACGGGTATTGATAGCTATAAACAATAAGATAATCAAAGGAACTAGTGTGCTGTAAAAGATTTTATGAAAAATTCGTACCCAAGATTTTGAAGAATCATTTTTGAGTGGATGCACAAGAAGCAAAGCCAAAATGCCAAAAATAGAATATGCCAGAACCAAATACGAAACCCAGCCTTGAGGAAGATTGAAACTAATCAAGATTTTGAACATATAAAGATACAAAATCACGCCATAGAGAAGTAATAAAGGAATCAGTATGAATTGTGTAAAGAATTTAAGTATAATAGGGTAGAGGTCATTGGCTTCCATTGTTTCTAGTCCTCCTTGTTGAAACAATAAGAATATAACAGTACTTCCAAAAATACTAAGGAAAACGGCTATTTCGGGGTATATTTTTTCTTTAAAATCGATACCAAATAAGTTTTCAATAGCTGCTAATGCCAACAATACACCTATTGTAAGAACTTGTGTGAAAATTCCCGTTTGTATCAATCCGATAAATAGACTTTTGTTGTATTGCCAAAAAGATGCTTCGTCATTGGATTTCCAATAAGGCGCAAACGATACTAAAAGATGTGAAAGAACAAAGCAAGCCAAAATGAGAATAACTTGTGTGATATTCCAATTGTCTTTATGGGAAGGAAGGATAAAATAGAATCCTAAAAGAAAAATTAAACCTATCAACTCACTTATCCATCGTTTTCCTGTTCGCTGACCAAACATATTTAGACCAAAAAATAGAGAAATTCCCAAGCCAGAGATTATTATAATTTTAATTGTAATGAGTTCAAAATTGTCAGAAATTTTTTCATCTTCGATTAAAATCAAGGCACAAATAGCCATCATAAGAGATGAAAAAAGCACCATAGAGTATTTCTGGGCTATTAAAATGAGCCTTTGGGTTAATTTAGCTATTTTTTGCATAATTTTTATTTTTATTCCTTTATCTTAATTTTCGATCTTTTACTTCTACAAGCATCGCTGCAGTACTTGACTTCATCCCACACTTTTTCCCATTTTTTTCGCCATGTAAAAGGTCGCAGACAAATAACGCAAATTTTTTCTGGAA
>JBIPMU010000139.1:0-4398 GCA_044377205.1 Chitinophagales bacterium
AAATTCCAGGATTTTATGAAAAAGTAGAGGAAGTAAGCCAAAAAGAACGTCAAGCTATGGCGCAAGCGCCTTTTGATATAGAAGCCTATAAAAAACACTTAAATATTGATGATGTGTTTGGCGAAAAAGAATACAATGTTCTTGAACGAGTAAGTATTAGACCTACTTTGGATGTAAATGGTATTTGGGGTGGATATATAGGTGAAGGAGCCAAAACGGTATTGCCATCAAAAGCATTTGCAAAAATTTCGATGCGTTTAGTGCCTCATCAAGATTTTCATGAAATTGAAAAATTATTTGAAGATTATTTCATGTCAATCGCACCTAAAAATGTAAAAGTAAAAGTAACACCGCATCATGGAGGAGAGCCAGCGGTAACACCTACCGATAGTTTTGCCTACAAAGTAGCCGAAAAAGCGATAGTAGAGACCTACGGAAAAACGCCTATTCCACTTCGTTCGGGAGGTTCTATTCCTATTGTATCTATGTTTAAGCGAGTATTGGGTGTAGATACGGTATTGCTTGGATTTGGATTGGATAGCGATGCCATTCATTCTCCCAATGAGCATTATCATCTTTGGAATTATTACAAAGGCATTGAAACGCTATGCTGCATGTATAGCAATATGAGTCTGTAATGTATGACGAAGCCCTTTTTGATTTTTGATTTTGATAGTACACTTATCCAAGCTGAGTCTTTGGATGAACTAGCTTCTATTGCACATCCCAATGATACTGAAAAAACAGCTGAAATAGCTAGAATTACCGATTTGGCAATGAATGGCGAGATAGATTTTTTTCAAGCGCTATCGCAGCGATTAGCTATCTTGAAATTGAATCAAAGGCATTTAGATACTTTCAAGCTTCTGGTTTTGGATAAAATTTCAAAATCGGTACTTATGCACAAAACTTCTTTTGAAGCGAATGCCAATCGTATTTATATCGTTTCGGGAGGCTTTAATGAATTGATATTTCCTGTTTCAGATTTTTTGGGAATCGCAAGAAATCATGTTTTTGCTAATCAAATTCTTTTGGATGAAAATCAAAATGTAATAGGTATAAATACCGATTCATTTTTGGCACATTTCGAAGGCAAAGCAAGATGTGTCAATTCGCTAAATCTTAAGGGTGAAATAATAATGATAGGCGATGGAATGACTGATGCAGAAGTCAAAGATTCATTGCCTAATGTTTTATTTTATGCCTATACCGAAAACGTCAAAAGAGAAAAAGTCCTAGCCAAAGCAGATAAAATTATAGAGAGTGTTGACAAGTTGTTTTAGAATTGTATAATTATAAAAATCACATATAGTTAATGCAATCGATTAAATATATTATTTTACATATTTTATTTTTGAGGCATTTTTTCGAGTGAGTTCGTTTAAAATTTAAGATATTTGCGTACTTTTATTAAAAATAATAGAAACATTATATGAGTTCATATCAATCATTTATATCCAATGCACATCCTGCGGCTATTGAAGGCATGTATCATGATTTTAAAAACAACCCTAATGCAATAGATCCTGAGTTGAGAAAATTCTTCGAAGGGTTTGATTTTGCAGTAGATCAGCCACAAGCAACTAGCGCTAATGGAGCCATGAGTTCGGATGAATTGAAGGTGTATCATTTGATTCAGTATTATAGAGATTATGCTCATTTGATATCGGATACCAATCCTATCAAAAAGAGAAAAGATAGAGGTGTAAATGTTTCTTTTTCACGTTTTGGTTTGAAAGAAAGTGATTTGAATAAGAAATTTGCCATTTCATCTGAAATTGGATTGAATAATGCTACGTTGCAAGAAATTGTAAATAAATTGAATATTTGCTATGCGTCAAAAATAGGATTTGAATACAATCAAGTACGAAATGAAGCAGAGCGTGTATGGCTGAAATCAAAGATAGAAAATGATTATAATCAAAAATCATTTGATATTGAAAAACAAAAAGGGCTTTTGCGTTCGTTGAATCATGGTGTGGTTTTTGAAGAGTTTTTGGGCAAGAAATTTATTGGAGAAAAACGTTTCTCGCTTGAAGGAGGGGAAAGTACTATACCTGCTATAGAGAGTATTATTGATAAATCGGCTAGCTTAGGCGTAAAAGAAGTCGTAATAGGCATGGCGCACCGTGGACGTTTGAACGTTTTGGTGAATATTATGAAAAAAACCTATGAGGAAATTTTCACCGAATTTGAAGGAGTAAAAGCCGATGAAGTAGCAGGGGATAGCGATGTGAAATATCACAAAGGATATCAATCTATGCGCAAAACACCTAGTGGCGAAGTATATTTGAATTTATTGGCAAATCCATCACATTTGGAAGCTGTGAATCCAGTGGTTTTGGGATATGCCCGTGCCAAATCTGATATTTTGTATAATGAAGATTATGCAAATGTATTGCCAATAATTATTCATGGTGATGCAGCAGTAGCAGGCCAGGGAATAGGTCAAGAAGTGGTTCAAATGCAAACCTTAAAAGGATTTAGAAATAAGGGAACCATTCATTTTGTCATTAATAATCAAATTGGATTTACAACCGATTTTGATGATGCGAGAAGTAGCGACTATAGTACGGCTATAGCCAATATGGTAAATGCACCAGTAATTCATGTGAATGGAGATAGTGTAGAAGATGTAATTTTTGCATGTGAAATGGCCAGTGAATATCGTCAGAAATTTGAGAAAGATATTTATGTGGATATGGTATGCTACAGAAAACATGGACATAACGAAAGTGATGATCCAAAGTATACACAACCCGAGATGTATAGTTTAATTGGTAAAAAGAAAAATCCTCGTGATGTATATGCTGAGTTTTTGACATCAAAAGGAGCTGTGGAAGCAGAAATGGTAAAAAAATTGGACAAAGAATTGTACGATGAACTTCAAGATAGGCTCAATGTAGTAAAAGAAGAAATAAAAGAATATGTGTATCGTCCTCATGAAAAGGCATGGCACAAAATGATGAAAGCAAGAAGCCAAGATTTTGAAAAAAGTCCTAGTACTGCTATTGATAAAGCTACGTATGATTTGATTTCTACAAAGATATTTGAAGTGCCTGCAGGATTTACACCTTTGAAAAAGGTAGAAAAACAAATGGCCGATTGGAAGAAAAATATGGTAGAAGGTCTCAAATTGGATTGGCAGGCTGGAGAGATGATGGCTTATGGTTCATTGTTGCTAGAAGGTAAAGATATTCGTTTTACGGGAGAGGATGTAAAAAGAGGTACTTTTTCTCACCGTCATGCGTGTCTTTTTGATCAAGAAAAAAATACAGAGTTCAATAGATTGAGCAATCTTAGTGAAAAACAAGGAAATATTCGCATGTTCAATTCTTTATTATCTGAATATGGTGTTTTGGGATATGAATTTGGATATTCAATTGCCAGCCCTGATAATTTAGTGATTTGGGAAGCTCAGTTTGGTGATTTTAATAATGGCGCACAAATTATTATAGATCAGTTCTTAATGAGTAGCGAAACAAAATGGAAAGTGAGCTCGGGTATGGTACTTCTTTTACCTCATGGATATGAAGGTCAAGGTCCAGAGCATAGTAGTGCTAGAATGGAAAGATTCTTGCAGCAATGTGCGGAATTTAATGTTCAAGTGGTAAATATTACTTCCCCAGCAAATTATTTCCATGCAATTAGAAGACAAATGGTGCGTAATTTTAGAATTCCATTGATAGTAATGTCGCCAAAATCATTATTGCGTCATCCAAAATGTGTTAGTGATGCAAGCGAAGTATTGCAAGGTGGATTCCAAGAATTGATAGATGATGCTGCCGCAAAACCAAATGAAGTTAAAAGAGTCTTGTATTGTTCTGGAAAAATTTATTATGAATTATTGGCGAAAAAAGAAGCCGATAATAGAAATGATATTGCCATTGTAAGGATGGAGCAACTATATCCTATTCCAATTAAACAATTGGAAGCTACTTTTGATAAATACAAAAATGCAGAAAAATGTTGGGTACAAGAAGAACCTGCCAATATGGGTGCATGGACCTATCTTCTCGATAGACAATATCGTATGAAAGGTGAAGCGTTTTTTAAGTTAATTTCTAGAAAAACATCTTCTTCTCCAGCTACTGGAAATAAAAAACAGCATATGGATGAAGTAAAAGATATTATGGAAAGAGCTTTTAAGTAGTATCCTAGATTTTTTCATGAAAGCCGTAATGATTCGTTACGGCTTTTTTTATAAATTTTAAAAATATAATAATAGATAGATATAATCGTAAGGATTTAAAGCATTAAACTACATATAATAAAAAAGGGCAACATTTAGAAATGTTGCCCTTTTTTATTTGTTAATAATTGAAAATTATCTTATATAAAGCAATTCTCTATATTTAGGCAATGTCCATATTGCATTGTCTACAAATTGCTCTAATT
>JBIPMU010000140.1:0-4367 GCA_044377205.1 Chitinophagales bacterium
TGATATATAATCTGTAATAGAATCTGCTATCTCTTTATCGTTTACTACTATTTTGGTAAAACTATCGTTTAAAAAATCTCTAAGAAGTGTATTAGATTTTCCAGCTTCCTCAAATACTTTAAGTACATTATCTGCTTTTGATATTTTTTGGCATGTATTTTCCCATATCTCAAAAAGCATATTCATGTCTTCATGGATGTCTTTCACGCTTCTTCCACTGGATACTGTTCGGAGAATTATACCAAAATTCTTAGGTTTAATACTTGAAACAATATCATGTAATCGTTTTCGTTCGTCTTTATCTGTGATTTTTTTAGAAATATTGATACTATTCTCAAACGGAATTAAAACTACATATCTTCCAGGAAAAGATATTTCAGTGCTCAATCTAGCGCCTTTAGAAGATATGGGTTCTTTTAATATCTGAACCGGTATCATATCATTCTTAGCTAATAATTCCTCAATTTTTCTGTTTTTTTCAAGAGAAGGCTTTAGGATAAAATGCTCTATCTTTAAGTTTTTATCTCCTTTTAGTTTTCTAAAAAAATCTTGAATGGAATCAAAATTCTCACCTAAATCGGTATAATGTAAAAAAGCTTCTTTATCTTCATTTATGTCTACAAAAACTGCATTTAATGCAGGTAGCATTTTTTTTACCCGAGCCCAATAAATATCCCCAATGTTTAATTGTGTAGTGATGTTTTCTTTGTGAAATTCTACCAACTCATCATTCTCAAGCAAAGCCATTTCACAGCCTTGTTCGGTAGCTTGTATTATTAATTCTCTTGCAATATTGTTCATACAATAGTTTACACAAATAAAAAATATAATGCCCGAAAAGATAGGCATTATATTTATATATATTTATTAAATAAGTGGATTTTGGACAAGGTCCAATATCATAAAAAGAAATTATTTTTTCTTTTTATGACGCATTTTTCTCAATCTTTTCTTTCTTTTGTGCGTTGCTATTTTATGTCTTTTTCTTTTTTTACCACAAGGCATAGTCTTTTATTTAAAGGGTTATATAAATTAATTTTTTATTATTTTAAGTTTTTAATAGCCATGCGAAGTTGATCTTTAAGAGGAGCTTCTATCCCAGGCATATCAATTATTTTTTGTAAATCTTTTTTAGCATCTTTTGCTCGGTTTGTTTGTGAATACATTTCTGCACGCATCAAAAGAGCATCTACATTTTTCGGTTGCAAATATAACACTTTTTTCAATCGTTGTTCAACTTTATCATATTGTCCCGATACTAGACCAAATTTGGCGAGCAATAAATTAGCTGGCGGGTTCATTGAATCTTTTTTAACAATAGAAAGCAATATTTGAACTCCTTTCATGGGCTCATTTTGCAACTCCATATAGCTTTGAGCTAGTTTTAGTTTAGAGGATAGTTTATTTGTATCTGCACTGAAGCTTTTTTCAAAAGAGTAGGTCGCTTTATTAGAAATATCCTTAATTAATAAGGTGTCTAATTTTGAATCTGAAAAAAGATTTATGAAATTATCCCCACAAATTTCCCATGAATTTGAGTTTTTGATAATTTCAGCTTTTTTTAATACATATAGTGAAGCAAGTTCTGGATTTTGAATGGTATTAAAATAACTAATTATATCGCTGAGCACTTTGACTTTTGCTAAACTATCTGAACTATTTTTGTATAATTGAATCAAGCTATCTGCTTTTAATTTTACTATTTCACTGGCATTTTGCATGAACTTCTCTTCATGTTGTTCAAGTGAATATAACGGCTTCTCCATAGCTAATGGTTCGTTTATTTTTTTTGTCTTTGTAGGAATAAAAAAATATGCAGTAATTGCTATTATTATTGCAATTGCTATGAAAAAAAACGATTTATTTTGCAAAATCAAAAATTATTTTATTTTTTTGCTTGATTTTACTTTCTCTACAAATTCTTTTGCAGGTTTGAAAGCAGGAATATTGTGTTCAGGAATATTTATAGTAGTATTCTTTTTGATATTTCTACCAATTTTAGCAGCTCTCTTTTTGATAATAAAGCTACCAAATCCTCTCACGTATACATTTTCTCCACTTTCTAATGAAGTTTTTACTTCTTTAAAAAATTGTTCTACGGCAACCAATACATCTACTTTTGGAACACCTGTATTCTCAGCTATTTTAGCTATAACATCTGCTTTTCTCATTAGTTAATATTTTTATTTAGGGGTGCAAATATAGGGGGATTGAATTAATATTTATCTTTTTTTTTTAAGATAAACCTTAATATTCAATAAATTAAACAATTTTTGCATAATTTATACCTCTTAAAGCATTGATTATTAATATATTGTCGTAAAATTTAATTTTATTTACATGTATATTTTTTTCAATCCATTTCCAGCGGGATGATTTTAATATTTGTTCTTTTAAATAGCTGCGGTATACTCCTTCGATACAACCACTTTGAAGCAGCGGAGTATGTATTTCATAGTCTTTGACAAATAATATATTAGCAAAACTAGTTTCAACTATATAATCATTTTGGTCTAAAATAATACTTTGGTCAGCATCATATTTTAATGCAAATTTTAAGGAATTATCATAGATATCTCTACTAGTAGTTTTATAATTTGTTTTTTCGCTATTAATTTTCTCATCATAATAGAAAATTAATTTTTTAAAAATACTCGATTTATGTATTTCGCTTTTAAACGCTTGTGAAATAATTTCTATATTGTTATATCCTATATTTAATCTAATGTTTTTTTCAAAACTATTAGTAGATATTTGATTATTTATTTCGGACAATAAATAGTCAGAAGATGGAATGGATTTATAAGGAAAAAAATGACGCCATGTTTTTTCAATACGTTTGTAATGATAAGGCCATAGTCTTATCTTTTCTCCTTGCATGAGCATTGTTTCAAAAAACAAGCTATTCTTTTGATTCATTTTCTATCCAGTATTTTGATTGAATAAGTATTGCTATCAAAAAGTAAAAGAAAAATCCATTTTTTGCTGTTTCTATCAAATCGCTAAATAGAAGATTAACTAATAAGATTATATAAGAAGCACCCAATGTTAGAACAATTCGTTTGTTCAACTTATTCGTACTTAGGTGATAATATTTTTCTATATAAAATAAGAATAATATATTAAATCCAAAAAACAAAATAAAACCAATGTATCCTTGTTCTGAAATCATTAATAGAAAGTAATTGTGACATGAGAGATTTAGTCTATTGTCACTTACCCATGTGTGAAAATGGTATAGAGAGTAAGGCTTGTATGTAAAAGGAAAATTATTAGGTCCTACGCCAACTATTGGATGTGCCAAAGACATTCTTAAAACACTAATCCACATATTTAAACGTTCCATACTGCTGGCATCTTTGCCTTGAAAAGTAGCAATTAAATGATCTTTAAAATTGCCATGCATAACTGTTTTTGTAAAGTCAGGTTGTAATTTTAAATAATTATATTCTTTTGAAAGCATAAATACAATTCCTAATGCTAGTAATGACATGAGAATAAAAGCGTGAATACTTTTCCTTCTTTTTATTAAAAAAGTAAATATAAAAGCACTTAAAAGAGCAATATAACAGGATCGTGTATAGGAGAAATATATAGCTATCAAAATAATGACAGCACTATAGACTAAAAATAATCTGAGAAGTGTTCCTTTTTTTAGCCAGCTAATAGCCAATATTATGAAAGGAAAAAATAGGGACATCGTTGTAGCATATAATACGTGATTTGCGTAGAAAGGCAAGGAGAATTGATTCGTTTGTTCAAAATCAAAATTCCCAATGATCGTTCGAATAAAACTATACAAAATCGTGAAAAACAAAGGAATAAAAAAGACCCAAAAGTACGTTTTTAATTTTTCGGTTGTTTTTATGATTTGGGATGAAGCCATTAGAAATGCGCATATATACCATGTTTTTGCTAAGGTATATTTTAATGCTATTATTTTGTTTTGTGCTGTTATAGTTGTAACTATCGACCATAGAAAAAGTAAAATTATACTTTGAAATAATGGGTGTTTTATTAATTGTACAAAATGTTTTTCTTTTTTAAATAGAATATGTAACCAATACATTACCGAAATACCTATGCATAAAAATTCTGTAGGGAAATCTGTGGATAAACTTCTATCAAAATCATACACAATACACAAAGGAATGGATGCAATAAGTATCCAATAAAAAAATGTATAATGCATGCCTAAGAAAAGGCCTGAAAGAACTATAAAAGGAATTGCGGAAACAAGAGCAATATCAAAGTAAATACCCGTAAGAACGAATATCAAAACCAAAAAAGAAAAACTCAAAATTTGCTTTTCTACAGAAATTTTTTGAAAAAACAAAGAGGAATTCAATTATATACTATCTTTTAAA
>JBIPMU010000141.1:0-4365 GCA_044377205.1 Chitinophagales bacterium
CATAAGCATCATACGCCAAGAAAAATACATTTTTTGGAATGCCACCTACAGAAGGTTCTACCGCATTAGAAATATAGTCGATAGGGTAGGAGACACGCGTGTTTTCAGTGATTTTTGCACTTGTGAAATCCACTTTATTCGTTCCTGCTACAAAGGTAATATTTTCAAGAATAGCACCAGGTTTTATGGCTCTATAAATATCGGGTTCTTTTTCTTCGGTCAAATCAATACATTTGGCATAGCATCCCCCTTCAAAGTTGAAAACGCCTGTATCGGTCCATCCATGCTCATCATCTCCAATCAAACCTCTATTAGGATCAGCAGATAATGTCGTTTTTCCTGTACCCGAAAGTCCAAAGAAAAGTGCAGTATCGCCATCTTTTCCTATATTAGCAGAACAATGCATAGGGAAGATTCTTTTGTTTACGGGTAATTCAAAGTTTAATACCGTAAAAATTCCCTTTTTGATTTCTCCTGTATACCCAGTTCCTCCTATTAAAGCTATTTTTTTGGTGAAATTCAAAATAGCAAAGTTATGCTGGCGAGTACCATCTACCGCAGGATCTGCTTTGAATCCCGGAGCACAAACTACATGCCATGTAGGATTGAAATTTTGAGTTTCCGCATCAGTTGGTTTTATAAACATATTATATGCAAACAAATTACTCCAAGGTAATTCTGTAACTACACGAACATTTAACTTATGTTCTTCTGCAGCACATGCAATACAGTCGCGACTATAAACTTCTTTACCTTCCAAATAATGGATAACTTTGTCATATAATTTATCAAATTTATCGGCATCAAAAGGGATATTAAAATTGGCATTTGCCCAATCTACATGATTTTCAGTGATAGCGTCTTTTACAATAAATTTATCTTTTGGCGAACGACCTGTAAATTCACCAGTCATTACTACCAGTGCACCTGTATCGTTTGTTGTTCCTTGATTTGTGTTCACTGTAATTTTTGACAACTCTTCAGCGCTTAAATTCCAATGCAATTTTGAGGGGTTATTTAGTCCTAAATAAGAAAGATTACTCATGATTTTTTTTGAAAATTAGTAAGCCCCAAAATTACAAATAATATTGAGAATGTGAGCTAAAAAATACATATGCTTAAATATTTATCTAGTTTTCAGTTTAAGAAAATTTTATAAAAAATCAAATTGGTTTTTTATTAATGTCTTTTTTTTATAAATCCAGATTTTCTATATTACAATAATTAAAAAAGATTTTCTTATTTTTACAAAAAAATCAAAAGTTGAGTTTTGCTTCCTATAAATCATTCATATCTTACCCATTTTAAAGAAAAACTATTTGATTTTAGTAGGAGAAATCGCTTACTTTTTTTCAAACCTTTGGCAAAATATTTAAATGTCACTGATTTTATTCCAAAAGAATATGATTTTACATGGCAAGAATTCTCAAAAATTTGCCTAAAATCTGAATTTGATGATTTTCAGTCGCTCCTTTTTACCCAGTGTATTCACTTGATTCGTGAAGAACAAAAAATCGTTCAAGAATATGGGTATCATTCTTTGAAAATGGCTTTTGGTTTCATATCGTTTGACACAAATTATAAAAAAGAAAGCCAAACTATTTTATCGCCTCTTTTTTTAGTGCCAATTTCTTTTTCATTGAACCAAAACTCAAAAGAAATAGATTTTCAAGTTACTAGTACTATTTGGAATATAAATCCCATATTGCGTTTTTTTCTCAATAATAAATTAAATATACAATTACCTGAAATTATTTCGGTTGAAAATAAATCAAATGCTCAAATTTTCTGCGAAATTCAAAATTGGTTTGAAGGAGTTGTTCATATAAATGATTTTGATTTATTTATGACTTCATATTTGGGTAATTTCAATTATAGAAATATTTGGATGGTAGAAGATTATCAAAAATTGCTACAATCCAAAAAGAGTTTTTCTATTTTTAAAACAAATAGTCTATCCAATCATATTCCTACTAATTTTAAAGCCAATGCAATTTTTCCTATTTTACCTTTTGATGCAAGCCAAACAGCAGCACTTTTGCATGTAAATTCGGGAAACTCTCTAATAATAAAAGGCCCTCCAGGAACAGGTAAGTCGCAAACTATTGTAAATATAATAGCTACAAAGGTGGCTCAAGGCAAAAAAGTACTTTTTGTATCCGAGAAAAAACAAGCGGGGCAAGTAATATACAATCGATTGAAATCTAATAAATTGAGTTCGCTATGTTGGTTGATACACGATGCAAAAGAAGACAAAAAAATAATACACGAAAGCCTAAAGAAAACGTATCATAAAGCATTAGAACGAAACTCTTATTTTGATGTAAAAGTGCAAGCTCGGCTTGAAATTTGTAAGCATTTGGAAACTGAAATTGCAAAAATAAATCAAATTTTTGACGCGCACAAAGAGGATATTGAACCCGATGTTCCTTTTTTTAGTTTTTTGCAAAATATCGAATGCAATTTCGAATCCAACTCCCTTTCTTTAACACCTTCTTTATTGGATTGGGAAACATATAAAGAAGATTTTCTATTGCTTAATAAAGCTAATATTTCGCCTGAATTTATAAAAAAATGGATAGCGCATGGAAACTTCAATTTACCAGATTTTCATTTTTTTTCATCTGAAAATCTTTTGAAAATCGAGAAATTTATTGAAAAATCGACTAAATTTCCCTTTATTAATAATATTGGGGAATTTAGTACTTTTTTTATTGATTTTGAAATGCTTTTACCTTATTATGTTCAAAATAAAATAGCATTTTTTAATCCTGATAATAAGAAGTATACTACCATAAAAAAGCAATATTTACACATACAAAAATTACAAAAAAGATTTCTTTCAAAACAAAAATATACACAACACTGGATTCAGAAATGGTCAAAAAAAGAGTGTCAAGATGCTATTTCAACGCTCGAAAAATGGCAACATAGTTTTTTAAAATCAATCCATCCTACTTATAATCAAATTATTAAGCGATTGCAGAAATCCTATATTCTTTCAAAAGAAAACGAGAATCTAGTTTTGATTTTAAAAAATTTAGAAAAAGAATGGATCGCCAAGGAATTGTATGAAGAAAAATTGTTGCAATTTGAACAAAAATATCCGTTTGGAAATTTTCATTTATTGATAGAAATTATTGATAAATTCATCGAAAAAGAACAAAGTCTTGCATTAGAATATTTGTTACATCATAAATTAAATCAAACTGAAATCTATGAAATTTTAAAGTTGAAAAACGATTTTCAAGATTTACAATTTCTTTTAATCAATACGTTTAAGAATTTCGACGAATTGTCGTTAAATGAGTTGTCTCTTTATATGAGTCAATTTGCTGAAAATGAAGCGAAGTTACGTGAATTGTATCCTATAATTTATCAATTATTACAAGCGCCATATACTATTCAAAAATTAATTGACAAATGGCCTTTTGATATAGATGAAATATCGTCAGATATAGCTAATAACCATTTGGAGCGATTTATGGCCTATCATCTTGATTTGAAAAATTGGGATGGCGAAAAACAAACTAATTTAATTAAAAGACTTCAAATTATTTATCAAGAATATTTATCAATCAATAACAGCTATATCGAAGAATTGCATTTAGATGAAATTCAAGAACTTATTCGTCAAAAAGAGTTTAAATTATTACCTTCAGATACTGAAAAATGGAATGCCCAAATTGAACTAAAAGAAGGGTGGGCACTTTTAGAAAAAGAAATGAAGAAAAAGATTAGACAAAAACCTATTAGAGAGTTTTTGGAGTCAAGTGCAGGGCGTATTATAAAGAAAATGAAACCAATATGGTTAATGAATCCAAGTAGTGTGTCGGAATGTTTGCCATTGGATGAAGCGCTTTTTGATGTGGTCATTTTTGATGAAGCAAGTCAAATAAAGCCTGAAGAAGCTATAATGGCGTGCTACAGAGGTGCGCAAATATTGATTGTGGGCGATGAAATGCAAATGCCTCCAAGTCCTTATTTTCAGTCTCAGGTCACCGATATATTGGATATGCCAAATAATTTATTGGAATGGGGACTTACGCAACTTCCTTTTCAGATGTTGCATTGGCATTATCGCAGTCATTATGAAGCTTTGATTCATTTTTCAAATGAACATTTTTATCAAAATAAACTCATTACTACCCCCGAAAATCAAATTTCAGATATACAACCCATTCAGTTACATTATTTGCCGAATGGCATTTATGAAAATAGACAAAACAAGGTTGAGGCGCATTTTATAGCAGATTTGCTAGAAAAGCATTTGATTTCAAACTCCAAAGAAACACTTGCTATTATTGCGCTTAGCCAAGATCAGCAGATGCTGATTGAAAAAACAATTGAAGAAAAAGCCAAAAA
>JBIPMU010000142.1:0-4333 GCA_044377205.1 Chitinophagales bacterium
GCAAAGCCGATACTTTATTGCTTTGCAAATGTCCAATCATATGCCAGCGAATATCTTGAGGCAATAATGGCGCTTTTCGGATGATTTCTTGTACTTTATTTTCTCCAAAATCTCTTACACCCAAATTATACAAAACTTGCATATCTTCAATTGACTGAAACTTAGTCACAGCTACTAGCAATGCACCTTTTTCAGAGCATTTGAGTTTAATTTTTTCTAAATTTATTCGATTTACTGCCATTTTCTTATTTTTGCAAAAATAATAAGATGCGTCTATACCTAGCTATTTTTCTCTTGATGTCCCTTTTCACATTTGGATGCAATATGAATCCAAAGATTGAAAAAGAAAAATTTCTACAAATTTTGGAAGAAATACATACATGCGAATCCTATAATGAAGTTAAATTACACAGCGCAGATACTTTATTTTTAAGCCAATGTAAATTCAGCGTGCTTAGAAATTTCAAAATAGATTCAAATTCGTATTACGAAACGATGCGTTATTATCAAAAAAATCCAAAAGAATTTGAAGTGCTATACGATACGCTGGTCAGAAGATTAGAATCTAAAGTAATAAACTAAAGTTATGAGCGAAATAAAACAAATTTCAAGTCTTCAAAATCCGTTGATAAAACAAATCGTAGCGCTTAAAAGCAAAGCTTCGGAGCGAAGAGAGTCCAACTTATGTATTATTGAAGGTGAAAAAGAAATTGAAGTAGCTTATATATCTGGAATTGAAATTACAACGCTCTTATTCACTACTAAAATCAATCAAAACCAATCTTATTTTCAAGCAAAAAATATCGAAAAAATAGAAATTTCCCAAGCGGTTTTAGAAAAAATAAGTACTCGTGAAAATAGCGCAGTAGCCTTAGCTAAAACAAAATATACTTCGCTTGAAGAAATAAAACTGAGCCAAAATCCATTTGTTTTGATTTTGGAAAATATTGAGAAACCAGGAAATCTTGGCTCACTTTTTAGAAGTGCGGATGCAGCCAATGTAGAATTGATATTGTGTACACAAATGCAAACGGATTTATACAATAGCAATGTAATCCGAAATAGCCTCGGATGTGTTTTTTCAAAGCAAATTGTCTTATGCTCCAATGAAGAAGCCCTCGCATTTTGCATTGATAATAAAATACAAATATTGGGAACTTATCTGCATACCGAAAATTATTATTATGGAATAGATATGCAAAAACCTACTGCTATTCTAATGGGAACCGAACACAGTGGTATAACAGATTTTTGGATTGAAAAAGCATCTTCATTAATCAAAATTCCTATGCTAGGTAAAATAGACAGTATGAACGTCTCCAATAGCGCTGCCATTATGCTCTACGAAGTGGTGAGGCAAAGATTTTCTACCAAATAAAGTAGACTATACCTATATTTGCACTTATAATTAATCAAGAAAAATCATGGAATTTTTAAAAACATTTAATATACAAAAAGAAAACAGTGGTGTTTCTTCAGGTAAAATTTATTTAAACGGCGTAGGCTCAAAAATCACCTCTTTTTCGCCAGTAGATGGTAGTGAAATAGGTAGTGTATTCACCGCTTCACCTGCTCAATATGAACAAATTGTAAATACAGCAGCATCAGCTTTTGAATCATGGAGAAATGTTCCAGCACCTAAAAGAGGCGAAGTTGTTCGTCAGCTGGGCGAAGGATTTAGAAAATATAAAGATGATTTGGGGAAATTAGTAAGCTATGAAATGGGCAAATCGCTTCAAGAAGGATTGGGAGAAGTTCAGGAAATCATAGACATTTGTGATTTTGCGGTAGGATTATCTCGTCAGTTGTATGGACTTACTATGCATAGCGAAAGACCCAACCATAGAATGTACGAACAATATCATCCTCTTGGAATAGTAGGTATAATTTCTGCATTTAACTTCCCGGTTGCGGTTTGGGCTTGGAACTCAATGTTGGCTTGGGTTTGTGGTGATATATGTATTTGGAAACCATCAGAAAAAGCGCCATTATGTGGTCTAGCATGTCAATTCATTGTAAATGAAGTGTTTGATAAAAATGATGTGCCAGAAGGAGTAAGCAATCTTATCAATGGCGATTTTGTAATTGGAGAATTGATGACAAAAGACGAGCGTGTACCTTTGATTTCAGCTACAGGTTCTACACGAATGGGAAAAGCCGTTGGACAAACTGTGGGCGCAAGATTGGGAAGATGTTTACTTGAATTAGGTGGAAATAATGCAATTATTATTACCGAAAGTGCTGACCTAAAAATGTCTGTTCCCGGTATTGTATTTGGCTCAGTAGGAACTGCAGGCCAACGTTGTACGAGTACAAGAAGATTAATTATTCACGAAAGCGTATACGACAAAGTTAAAGAGCTACTGATAAGTGCATACCAACAAATTAAGATTGGAAATCCTTTGGATTCGAATAATCACATGGGACCATTGATTGATACATTGGCGGTAGACACATATTTAAAAGCAATAGAACAAGCTAAAAACGAAGGTGCTAAAGAATTAGTAGCAGGAGGAGTTATTGAAAATTTAGGGAGCAATTGTTATGTAAAACCTTGTATTTTTGAAGCGAGTAATGATATGAAAATCGTCCAAACAGAGACTTTTGCACCTATTTTATATTTGATGAAATATAGCACATTGGACGAGGCAATAGCTATGCAAAATGATGTAAAACAAGGATTGTCTAGTGCTATTATGACTATGAATATGCGCGAGGCTGAACAATTTTTATCGGCGAGTGGAAGTGACTGTGGAATAGCTAACGTAAATATAGGAACCTCAGGAGCAGAAATAGGAGGAGCCTTTGGTGGAGAAAAAGAAACAGGAGGCGGAAGAGAAAGCGGCTCGGATGCATGGAAAGTATATATGCGTAGACAAACCAATACTATCAATTACGGTATAGATTTGCCATTGGCACAAGGGATCAAATTTGATTTTTAAGAGAAAACATGTATAGATTACATTTAACATTTTTTTTATTTATACTAATCTCTAATTGCTTCTCTCAACAATCAAATCAATATACATTTGACAAAACTACTTTTAATCAGATCAATTCAAAAAAACATATTGATGGGCTATACACGTCCTTCAACGATCTGATTAATGAACACAATAGTTATGGCGATGGATTTCAAATGATTAAAAGTTTAGATACCACTATCTTTGATGATAAGTATGAGACCTATACTATATCATATAATAACGATTTGAAACTAGATTCTGTGTTAGAAAAAAATGTTTCAAAAAAAGATTTAGATTATTTTGAAGAAACAGATTTTAGAAAACAAGGAAAACCAAAAGTTTTTCCATTAGTTTGTTATAATGATACGTTTTATTATCTTATTTATCATGATTTTAATAAAAAGGAATATAACTATGCTAAAATTCCAAAAAACAAACCATTTCATACGATTAATCTTTTAATTCCAATAGAATTATATAATTATTATCAACGAAAAAATGATGATAATGAAAGCATAAAGTATATATTAATATGGAATTTTGGTATTGTAGGAGCAGTGATAGCTACCTCAATTACAATCAAAGAAGGTTTTATAACGAAACCCAGTCGTCGTGGATTTGATCATTTGAAATCAAATAGCAGTATACGTTTTGATCAATGGGGAAGTATAGTGGACAACTATATTTTAAGTACATTTATTTTTTCACCTGTCTACGGCGGAATCATAGAAGCTTCCTATGCAAAGACAAAAGATATTCTGGAACAAAGACCAGAACTAAAAGCACAAATCAACGACAGGGAAATGGTAGACATTGGTGATGGTATGCAAATGCCAAAATACAAATATACTCGAACAACCGTTTATAAATTAATTGATAAATTAAATATGGAGTTATTGAAATTCTAACGATAAGTTCATGAGATATATATTATTATTAATCATTTTTTATAGTCCAAAAATGAATGCTCAAGAAGAAGCGTCTATCATTTATTATAAAAATATAAACAGCGAATGGATACGAGAAACGGGTTATGATACTAAAGAAATTTACGATGAACAAAATCGTTTAATTACAGAGATAAACAATGGCAATTTTTTATCAACGAAATCGCAAAACACCTATAATGACCAAAATCAATTGGTGAAAAAACGTATTTATTCCTCAAGTAATCAATCTGCATCGATATTTGAATATTTTTATAACCATCAAAATCTTTTGGAGACCGAAGTCAACAAAGCGATGAACATGAAGTTTAAATACAGCTATGACAATCAAAATCAATTGATTAAAAAAGAATTTTACAACTCCAACAACGAACTTGAAGAAATATTTTATTATTCCTATCAATTGGATTCCAATAAAGA
>JBIPMU010000143.1:0-4330 GCA_044377205.1 Chitinophagales bacterium
TGTAGGTAAGATGAAAGAGGTTTCTTGTTATAAAGGTGAAGATGGAACCGTTAAGATAGCAGTAGCCGGAGGACGTCCACCATATCAATACGCATGGAGCCCATTGAATCAAAATACAGATAGTGCTATAGGTTTAAAAGCGGGTATTAACACTGTAACTGTAACGGATAGTAAGAATTGTCAAAACACACAGAGCTTTGATATGCCACAGCCAGCTCCTTTTATAGCTCATATCGATACCGTAAAACATATTAGTTGTTTTGGTGCAAATGATGGAAAAATAGTACTTCGAATAGAAGGCGGCAAACCACAATATAATTATACATGGAATTTAGATGCTCGTAATGCAGCTAGTATAGATAATCTTATACCAAACATAAGCTACAAAGTTACAGTAACAGATATTTTAGGTTGTATTGCAAAAGCAGAAACAGAAGTAAAAGAACCGTTGAAATTAGAGTTGGAAAGCTTGAAAGTAGATAGTTTATCATGTCCAAAATCAAATGATGGAAGAATATCAATTCAAGTTAAGGGTGGAACTATAACAGCAATTAATCAATATGATTATTCTATTAATGGAGGGAATACATATGAAAAAACGAATGTGTTTGAAAAATTGCCTGCAGGTGAATATTCTGTTGTCGCAAAAGATAATAATGGTTGTATGGTTTCTAAAAAAGTAACGGTATTGGCTCCTGAAGAATTATTTGTGTCAGCAAAAATCAATGGACTTGATACTATAGTTATGGGCAATACAACTGAATTGTATTATGACAAACGCACGTTGAGCAATACATTACCTATAATCAATAGCCAATTATGGACACCAAACGAGAGTTTAAGTTGCGCAAATTGTGCCAGAACTCAGGCTATGCCTTACATATCAGAAACATATAATTTAGAAGTATATTATCACAAAAATTGTAAAGCAACTTCTAAAGTAAAAGTAGTAGTAAAAGAGCCATTAGATTTTTATGTACCAAATGCCTTTAGTCCTGGAAATCAAGATGGTGTCAATGATATGCTAAAATTATATGGCAATTCAATAAAAAGCATTAAATTTGCGGTGTTCAATCGTTGGGGAGAGAAAGTATTTGAATCTGAAAAACAGGAAAATGGCTGGGATGGGAACTATAAAGGTGAGCCTGCTCCAGGTGGAACTTATACATTTGTAGCAGAAGTAACATATTTGAATAATTTAGTGAAAAATAAAAAAGGAAGTATCACATTAATAAGGTAATATGAGTAAAAAATTAAAATTTTTATTTATTTTAATATTAGGATCTTGTGCACTTAGTTTAAGTGCGCAAGATCCTCATTTTTCTTTCTTCTCAGGTGTACCTATTGGATTGAATCCAGCTTACACTGGAAATTTTAATGGAAATTTTAGAGTAGGGGCTCAATATAGAGATCAATGGAATTCAATCTTGTCCTCTGAAGCAATCGGTGCATACAGAACAGCAATTGGAAGTATTGAAGCCAGAACAAATAGAGGATTGGATGAGAATGATTTTATAGGTGGTGGTGCATTTGTGATGTATGATGTTGCTGGAGAAAGTAGGTTTAAGAACACTAAATTTGCTGTTTCAGGGTCTTATAGAAAAGCACTAGATGAATATGGTGATCACTTTATAGCTGTAGGGGCTCAATTTGGAATTGTTCAAAAAACATTAGATTTTGAAAGATTAAAATGGGGAACACAATGGGATGGAACAAAATATGATAATTCATTACCTTCTGGAGAATTAGCAAATATTGATAATAATATTTCTTTTTATGATTTAGGTGCTGGCATTAGCTGGGGATATAATGTATTTGGTACTAGAAATCGTTTTCATGCAGGTTTAGCTTTAATGCATATAAATCGTCCAAATGAATCATTTTTTACCAATAATGGAAGTCTAAATGCAACGCTACCCATGAAGATTAATTTTAATGCAGGAGCTGGACTTCAAGTAAGTGAAAGAATGGATGTTATACCAAAAATGCTATATATGCAACAAGGTAAAAATACTGAAATGATGTTAGGAACGGATGTAAGATTTTTATTAGATCCGGATGACCCTATGGGAAATTCGTTCTATATTGGCGCTATGGGTAGAATAGTTGGAGGGGATAAAAATTTAATTAATTCAAGTAATTTTAATTTTGAATCTATTGTAGCAACAGCTCGTTATGAATATAATAATTTTGAGATTGGTGCAGCATATGATTTTAATGTGTCTCAATTAGTTGCTGCTTCAAACTATCAAGGTGGTTTTGAGGTATATTTAAATTATGTATTTAAAGTAGAATCAAATAGACAACGAAAATTATTCTGTCCTAAATTCTAAAAAATTATTTAAGATTATTATAAGCCATCTATTGAAATTAGATGGCTTTTTTGTGTATAATTAAATATAGAAGTTTAAATTTTAAATTTTATTTTTGTTGCTATCTAATAAAATATCATGAATATAAAATTACGTTTAATTTTGATGAGTTTCTTGCAGTTTTTTGTTTGGGGAGCTTGGCTCACAACCATAGGAACTTATTGTACAGAAGGAAAAGAGTGGACATTTCCTCAGTTTGGAGCTATATTTTCTACATTAGCGCTCTCTTCTATCTTAATGCCTTCCATAATTGGTATTATAGCTGATAAATGGCTACGTGCCGAAAAACTTTATGGGATTTTACACTTAGTTTATGGCTTTTTCATGTTAATGATACCAAATATTAGTATACTAAAAGGAAATTTTTATTTTTTACAGGATAAACAAGAATATGAAATACTATACTGGATTGTTTTTGGAGGTATGCTAGCATACATGCCATCTATATCTCTTTCAAATTCAATTTCATATCGTATTTTGAAAATGAATAATCTTGATGTTCAAAAAGATTTCCCCCCTATAAGAGTTTGGGGGACTATAGGTTTTATAGCTGCTATGTGGTTCACAAATCTAAGTGGTAGCAAGGCGAGTGCTTTTCAATTTTATATTGCTGCTTTAGGCGCTTTTACACTTGGTATTTATGCATTTAGTTTACCTGCATGTGACCCTCAAGGAAAAACAAATGAAAAAACTTCACTTTTTTCGCAGTTAGGTTTTGATGCATTTAAACTTTTTGCCAATTATAGAATGGCCTTATTTTTTATTTTTTCAATTTTATTAGGTGCTGCACTTCAATTATCAAATATGTATGGAGATGCATTTCTGAGTAGTTTTCCAAAAGGCACTTTAGTAGAGAAATATTCTACTATAATTTATTCAATTTCACAGATTTCTGAAACTATTTTTATATTAACCATTCCATTTTTTCTGAAGCGTTTTGGTATTAAAAACGTAATGCTTTTTGCTCTTTTTGCTTGGGTGCTTCGATATGGTTTCTTCGCTTATAGTGATGGGTTTTTTGGTTTACCTCTTATTGTATTAAGTTGTATTGTTTATGGAATGGCTTTTGATTTTTTTCTAATTTCGGGGTCTATGTTTGTTGAAAATAATACAGATAGTCATATAAGATCAAGTGCACAAGGGCTATTTATCATGATGACCAATGGTATTGGTGCTTATATAGGTACTATAGCAAGTAGTGCAATAATTGGGGCCTATTATATCAATCAAGATGGTAGTACAAATTGGCATGGAGCATGGATGCTATTTGCTGGATATGCTCTTGTAGTAGCAATTTTTTTTATGTTGATGTTCAAAAACGAAGATACCAAAACAGATACTATGTCTGTTTCACATTAAAGAAAATGAAATCTAAAAAGTATTTTTTCTCTCTTGTACTATTTTTGTTTTTTATGCAAAATCTTATGGCTAATAGAATTCTATTACCTATGGATGAAACTCAAAAAAATCATTTAAAAGCATATGGCATTTCATATTGGGTGCTTTCCAAAAATGTAAATGTTGAATGGATGCTTAATTACAGAGGAGGTAGTTTTTCATTTCCTTATAATGAAGTTTTTGAAAAAGAGTGTATTATTCGTGGTGTGAGTTATAATGTTGTATCTGAAAGTGATTATGCTCAAATTTTAGCTGAAATAAATCGAAATGATATAAATCAAGATGTAATTAAACTAGAGGTAGTGCCAAAACTGGCTGTTTATTCTCCTAAATCAAAATTGCCATGGGACGATGCAGTTACAATGGTACTAACTTATGCTGAAATTCCCTACGATGTAATCTATGATCCTGAAATTTTAACAGATAAATTACCTAAGTATAATTGGCTTCATCTTCACCATGAAGATTTTACAGGGCAATATGGGAAGTTTTATTCGCAGTATCACAATGCAGAATGGTATCAGAAGGATAAAGAAGAGCAAGAAATAGTAGCAAAGAAT
>JBIPMU010000144.1:0-4325 GCA_044377205.1 Chitinophagales bacterium
TTACAATAGGTTTTCTATAAAAATGAATGGTTACAAAGTAAATACATTTTAATCAAAAAAGCCTAAAAAAGTGCAGTATTTTGATTTTTTAATAAAATCAGGATAGTAAAAAATAAGCTAGCTTTCATTTAAAAAATTGAAATAATCCCAAAGGACAATACTAGCACTATTGGCTACATTTAAGGAATGTTTGAGACCTACTTGAGGTATTTCAATGACGTGTTTGCTTTTACCTATAATCAACTCATCTACTCCATCAACTTCATTGCCAAATACAAAAGCATACTTTTTTGATATATCCCATTGGAATTTATTTAAATACACACTATTTTTTGTTTGTTCAATGGATACGATTTCATACTCTTTTTCCAATTCTTCTATACAAGATTTGGTATCCTCTCTTTTTGATGAAGGTACAGATAATTCAGCGCCCAAAGCGGTCTTTTGGACCTCTCTATTATCCACTGGACTACTTATACCACACAAAAATATCTTTTTTATACCAAAGCAATCACTCGTCCTAAATATCGATCCAACATTATGAGCACTTCGAACGTTATCTAGCACAACAACGCTATGATTTTCATTTAATTTTTTAAAATCTGTAAAATGAGTTTCCTCTATTTCACTCATAGTTTTTTTCAGCATGCCTATCCTTTTTTTTCTACTAAATAAAACACACAAGTGGTTATAAAATCTCTAAAATAAGGGATTTTCTCTATAAATGAAAATTGCCTTCTTGGTTCTAATCCAAACTTATATTTATAAATGGGATTTATCAAATAATGATATTTATTAATTATTTCAAAGTTAGCATTTTCGCAAATTTTATGAAATCGTGCAATTGAAATACCCGTTTCTTTTATTTCTACAAATTCATCTATATTCTCGCCAAAAGCTTTTAAAATTAACTTATAAATAGGCATTGGAAATAAATGAAAATAAGGCAACTTTGATAGAATTCTGCTCTCACATACTTGCTGATGACCACCAAATGGCATACGGAATGGCGGAAATCCAAAATAAATTTTTCCTTGTGGTTTCAAAAATTTTCTAAACTGAAACATCACTTTTTGCTGATCCGGAATATGCTCTATTACATCTTTTAGGATAATTAAATCAAATTTTTCTTGAAATTCAGTTTCAAATTCAGAATCATAGATATTCTTATTGATAATTTGTAATTGTCCCTTTTCAATATAATCTTTTAAGAAAATTCTAGAATTTTCAGCTCTAGATTCATTCAATTCAACCCCTACACATTGACATCCTTTTTTCGCAAAAGCCCTTATAACACCTCCTTCGGCGCTTCCAACTTCCAATACGGTCAACGTTGCGTCTATTTTTAATTTTTGTTCGATAAATGGCAATACAAACTCCTCTGCATTTTCGGTTTGCATATTGAAATATCGAGTTTTATCTGTATGAAATTCAAACATTTATTTGATATTTTAATTTTAAATATTATTCAACTACTTAATTTTTTGGATTCAACTTGCTTTTTCTAATTCCATAGGAAAAGTATGCTACCAATCCTATCACCATCCATATCATAAAATAAATCCAATTATGAATATTCATACTAGTTAATAGATACATACAACTCAAAACACCCAATACAGGGATTAAAGAGAGATTTTTCCATATAGACAGTCCCACAAAAAAGGCAAATATCGCATAGAAAATTTGTAGCGATACTTTTTGAACATTGTCATCGGAATACATAAAAATTTTAGCCCCAAACCAATCAAACACTTTATCCGCTGGCGTATATTTGACTAAATTTGAAAAATAATTAGGTTCATAATAGATTAAACCAATAATTATAAACACAAAAATAGCCGTTAATATATATCTTGAATTGATTTTTGGTAGCGAAAATTTGTTTTTTTCTTTTACCGCATCTGGTAATAAAAGTACGCCACCACTCACCAAAACAAAAGCAAATAATGTAGAAATACTCGTAAATTCAATTACGATATCATAATCTAAAAATAATATAGGAATACCCACTACTATTCCTGTAATAATTGTTGAAAAGCTGGGTGTTTTATATGTTGAATGCACTTTTGAAAAGCGTTTTGGCATCAATCCATCTCTACTCATAGCCAACCATATTCTTGGTTGTCCCATTTGAAAAACCAACAAGACACTCGTCATAGCCACAATAGCACTTACACTAATGACACCTCCAATCCAATTCAAGCCTCTTTGATTGAACACAAATGCTAAAGGATCTTTTACATCCAAGAATCTGTATGAAACCATACCCGTAAGTACCAATGCTAATAGTACGTACAATACGGTACAAATAATCAGTGAATATATCATACCTCTAGGTAAATCTCGTTTGGGATTGATACACTCCTCAGCGGTAGTACTTATAGCATCAAAGCCTATATAGGCAAAAAATACAGCAGATACACTCGCCATAACACCATACACTTTGTTGGGCATAAATGGATTCCAATTAGCGGTATCCACATAGAAAAATCCAACGGATATAACCATCAAAATCACCAATATTTTCAATAATACCATAGCATTTCCCACCAATTTAGATTCTTTAATCCCCAAATACACTATAGCTGTAATGATTACATTGATAGCCAATGCAGGTAAATTAAAAATAATTCTTTTACCCAAAATAAAGGGTGCTGTATTCCAAGCATCAGTATATGGATGGATAATTCCCTCCGAAAAACTTCTGTAGGCCGTTTTATAATCTATGGATAGCCATGCGGGGAAATGAATACCTATATTTCTCAAAAGACTTACAAAATATTCACTCCAAGATATTGATACCGCTATATTTCCAATACTATATTCCATAATCAACGCCCAGCCTATAATCCATGCAAAAATTTCACCAAAACTTGTATAAGCATATGTATATGCACTGCCCGATGCAGGAACACGAGAAGCAAATTCAGCATAACATAGCGCACTGAATCCCGAAGCAATTGCCGTAAAAATAAATAAAAAAATTACTGCAGGACCACCAGAAAAACAAGCCTTCCCTATAGTAGAAAAAATTCCAGCACCAATTACTGCAGCTATACCAAATGACGTTAAATCGATAACTGTTAGATTTTTCTTTAGCGTATCTTTGGAATTTGATAATTCTTGTACAATATGATCAATTGATTTTTTTCGCAATAAACGCTTCACATTTTATTTTTTAGGAGCTAAAAATAGATATTTTCTTAAAAAAGCATTGAAAAAACTTAGTATTATATCACTATCCTAAAGATAGTGTCATTGAAATCAAAGGGATTTTGACTTACTTCTATAATTTTATCGGCAACATCATCGGGCTTATACAATTTACCTTCTTCATACAAGGCCAAAAATTTAGGTTTGAATTCAAATTCAGAAATATCTGTATTTCTTATCTGCTGCTGCATTCCCGTATCTACAACTCCCGGTGCTATAGCAAAAGCACTAATGGGAAATTCTTTATTTTTCTGTTCCTCAACAATACATTTCATCAGCATTTCAATGGCTGCTTTACTAGCACAATAATTAGCCCAAGAGGGATAAGGACTTGTGGCAGCACCACTTGAAATAGTAATAATTGTTTTTTGAACCTTAGCTTCTTGATACGTTTTTATAAAAAGAGAAGCCAAAATCATTACAGCCATATAATTTACTGTCATAATAGATTCTATGTTTTCAATACTTACTTTTTCTAAACTAGTGATTTCACCTATTATTCCTGCATTGTTGATAAGCACAACATTCTTAAAATCTTGAATATTTGGAAACGAAAATTGTTTAACGGACTCTACATCTGATAAATCCAAAGATATAAATTGAAATTGAGGATGTACGATATCATTATGTCTAGAAATACCTATTACCAAATTATTATTATCTTTTAGTAAATTGGTTACGAGACTTTTTCCAAGCCCAGTATGCGATCCTGTAACAATATATAAACTTTTCATTTTTTAAACTATTTTTCCAATTTAACGTTTCTCAAATCCAAATGATTGATACTATTTTGACCTAAATTTTTCACTTTTTTATGAATTACACGTATCGATTGATCATAAAATAAAGGAACTATAGGCGCTTCTTCTAACAAGATTAATTCCATTGTTTTATAGATAGGAATCCGTTTCTGTGCATTAGGTTCTTTTAATATACTTTCATACAATGCATCAAATCTTGCATTTTTAAACCTGGTATAATTAGGTGGAGAGTTATTTTTACTATAAAAACATGCAAAATTAGACTCTGCATCGGGATAATCCGCAGTCCATGAACGTCTAAAAAAATCAATTTTTCCTTCAATAGCCAATTGCATCATAGTTTCAGCA
>JBIPMU010000145.1:0-4304 GCA_044377205.1 Chitinophagales bacterium
TTCGATTTGCAAAAGAACAAAAAAATCAGCTACAAATCTATAACTTTTGTTCTAATAACTTAAAAAAAATTAACTTAATTGATCAATTAATTGATTTACAATATTTTCTGATATTATTTTTGATAATAAAAAATAGCTTTCTTTTGACCAACCAGCAATATGAGGTGAAAGATATAATTGCTTTAAAAGTATATACTTTTTCACACGTTCAATATTTTCAAAGGGCTCATCTTCAAAAACATCAAGCATTGCTTTTTTCACTAATCCAGCATCAATTGCATCAATCAAATCTTTGAAATTTATGATTTTACCTCTAGAGGTATTAATCAAGAAAATTTCTTTCTTAAAATTTTTTATAAATTGAGCATTACAATAATGAAATGTATCTTTATTTAAAGGCAAATGAAGCGATACAATATCTGCTTTTTCATATATTTCAGGTAATGAAGCCTTACGAATATAGTCTTCTGATGATGAAAAATGTTGAATATCATGTGCCAAAACGGATACATCCATTCCTTTTAATTTTTGAGCAAATGCCTTTCCCGTATGACCAAAACCAATGATTGCAACTGTCTTGCCTTTCAATTCCATACCTCGATGAATTTCTCGCACCCATCTTCCTTCTAACATATCCATTTGAGCATGAAATAAATTATTGAATCCGGCTAATAGCATTGCTAGGACATGCTCAGCTACTGCATTTGCATTGCCTTCGGGAGCGGAACATACAAAAATGTTTTTTACTTGACAATAAGAGGTATCAATTATCTCCATACCTGAACCTACACGTCCTATAGCTTTTAGATTTTTAGCTTTATCAAGCATTTTTTTATCTACCAATATTTTGCTATTTATGATTAATATGTCAAAATCTGATATTATTTCAAATACACCTAATGTATCTATTTGCTCATACACTATACATTCGATTCCATTTTTTTCAAAATGCTGAACAAGAATCGGATGAAATTTTTCTGTAATTAAAGCTTTCAAAATTATTATTATTTTTAATCTAACTCAAATACCACTCTCAAGATTTCTTTTTTCTGAATTTGACCCAAATGTCTCCAATCTGAAGCACTATATGCCTCCGAACGTCCTACCCATTTGTTTTCAGTACTTTTTTTATCTTTTTCCCAATTTTCTAATTCCTTCATACTTACAATATCCTTATTCAATAATTTGGCTACTTTATTTGCTTTTTGTTTAGCATCATTGATAGCTCTCAGCCATAAAGATTTAGTCAAATCATAAGAAGCTTCGTTCCATGGATTTTGTTTTACTTCGATATTGATTACATTTTTATTTTGAGACAGAAAATCAATCATTGATACATATTGATTATAGGTAAGATGAGAGAATTCATATCGAATTACATCTTCATATTCATCTTGTCTTTGTTCAAAATCCACAATACTATTTTTATTTATATGAGCTAGCACATTTTGATTGATTTGCAATAAACTAATCTGTGATTTTTTAATCTCATTATTAAATACATCAAACTTTAAGCTCATATGGTTTGATGGAAAAGTGTCCGCTCCTTCTCCCAATACAATCAAATATGTTGGTCTTCGAATAAAATAATTAGCGTCATCATGAATTTGAAATCGAGCTGAAATTTGAGAAACAAATCGATCTTTTTTCAGAAAATAAGACTGCGTATTTTCTTTTTCATGCAAGTTTAAATCAAATAATTGTGTAGCATCTATCTCGTCAATTTTTGAGATTTTCTTATTTTGAATAGCTGCCATTTCAAAGGACTTAGCTTCCATTTCATGCCAAACTCCTTTAATTAAATTCTCAGCAAGGGTTTTTTTAGTTTCTTTTAGATATATTTTTTTGGCAATTTTAAGGGATTGTATAAAAGGATTATTATTCAAATAAGGAAAGATAAAATCATACTCTTCCTTTGAATTGAGTATCATTCGATACTTTTTATATTTTGGATTGATCGAATACATATCAGAACTAGGATTAAGCTGATACGCTGGAATTCCCTGTTTTTGCATTTCTAGCATTACTAATGACTCAACATTTTCAATAGGTACGCTTCCCTTAGATTCACTTTCTGAATAGATTAAAAAATCTAACAAAACCATATCAGGATAAGATTCATAAAAATAAGTAGCATCTACTTTCATTTCTATCACTGAGTTGCGCTGTGCGTGAATACCAGATGCAAAGAAATATAAAAATAAAAAGCCCAACCCTCTCCTATACATAAAAAATTACCAAATTTTAACGATTTTGTGATCAGCAAATGTAGAAACTTTTGCAAAAAAGTAAAAGGTTAATTTGGATTAATAAAACCCAAATATAAAAATTCTAACTATAAAATCAAAATATTTTTAACCCAAAATACAGTACCTTTGCACAGTGAAACAGTTATACTATTTATCTAAATATTTTAAAAAACATCAATATACCTTCTTTGTAGGATTTTTGTTTGTAATATTATCAAACGTTTTCAATACTTACACACCGGTTTTGATTCGGGAATTAATCAATAGTATCAAAGCTGAAATTGACAAACCCAATAAATCCTATGAAATCGTATGGAACATCACGTTTAAATTTGTAATTATTTATGTACTTTTCACATTAGCGTCTGCATTTTTCACATTTTTGATGCGCCAAACTATTGTGGTAGCAAGTCGGAAAATTGAATTTGATCTCAAAAACGATTTATATAATCATTATCAAAAATTAGATATTAATTTTTTCAAGCGCTACCAAACGGGCGATTTGATGAGCAGAATAGGTGAAGATGTGGGCAAATTAAGAGAATTTATTGGGCCTGCCTTGATGTATTCTGTGAATTTATTTACAAAATTAATACTAACTATTTATTTAATGTATCAGGTTCATCCTATGTTGACCTTGTACACACTAATTCCTTTACCGTTTTTATCCGTTTTCATATTTATTCTCAATAATAAATTATATTTTAATAATCTAAAACTACAACAAAAACTAGCAAAACTCACTTCTATTTCTCAAGAAACCTATAGCGGCATTCGAATTATTAAATCATTTACACAAGAAAAAAAACAATTTGCTACCTTCAATGAAAATAGTACGTCTTATAAAGAACAAGCCCTTAAAATTGTAAAAATTGAATCTTTTTTCCAGCCTAGCGTTACCTTTTTGATGACATTGAGCGTAATTATAGCCATATTCAAAGGAGGCCAACTACTAATCGATGGCGAAATAAATATCGGAAATTTGACAGAATTTTTGTTGTATGTAAATATGCTTACTTGGCCTGTAATGAGCATAGGATGGGTGGCTACTATGATTCAGCGTGCCAATGCTTCAATGAGTCGATTGAAAGAAATTTTTGACCATCCTGAAGAAGATTCGCAATTAGGCAAATCTATTTCTATAGATGATCTTCGCGGAGATATAGCATTCAAAAATGTAAGCTTTAGATACCCCGAAACGGGAATTTTGGCTTTGGACAATGTGAGTTTTACTATTCCCTATGGACAACGTTGGCTTATAGTAGGCAAAACAGGCTCTGGCAAAAGTACCATTGCTGAGTTACTCATAAAATTCTATACCTTACAAACTGGAGAAATCTATATAAATGGGCATAATATCAATGAAATTCCTCTAGGGATTTTAAGAAAAAGTTTTGCCTATGTACCACAAGAAGTTTTTCTATTTTCCGATACCGTAGCGAGCAATATTTCGTTTGGCAATAGTAATTTTTCAGAAGCAGAAATACATCTAGCGGCAAAAAGAGCTCAAATTGATGAAGAAATTGAGCATTTTCCAAAAAAATATGAAACGGTAGTGGGCGAAAGAGGCGTAACACTCTCTGGAGGACAAAAACAGCGTATATCGATAGCTCGTGGTATGATTCATCAATCCCCTTTCTACCTTTTTGATGATTGTTTGAGTGCCGTAGATGTAGAAACCGAACAAAAATTAATTGAGGCTTTGAATCAAGCCAATCATAATGCCACCTCTATTCTTATAACCCATAGAATATTCAATCAATTAGCCTTCGATAAAGTAATTTGTCTTCTAAATGGAAAAATTGTAGAAATGGGAAGTCATCAAGAATTGATACAAAATAAAGGCTTATACAATGAATTGTATGAGAAACAAGCCCTTCTATAATCTAAAATTATTTAGAGAGCCAAATAAAAAAAAATATATAGATTTGCACCACAAATTTAAATCTCAAATTACATATACATTATGTCTATTATTGTAAATAAAAACTCAAAAATTCTTGTACAAGGATTTACTGGAAAAGAAGGAACATTCCACGCAGAACAAATGATTGA
>JBIPMU010000146.1:0-4300 GCA_044377205.1 Chitinophagales bacterium
TGCGAGAGCTACTCAATGAATATGCCGTGCTAAATACCGAGGTGAAATCCCAAAAAAGTTTGCATTATATACTAGGTGCCGAATATATTTTTAAATGGTTTGGCAGACCGTTTAAATTTACCTCAGAGGCTTATTACAAGCATTTGTGGGATGTGAATACGTATCAGTACAACAATGTTTTGGTGCGATACAAAGCCAATAATCAAACGATAGCCTATGCGAGAGGGGTAGATTTGCGATTGAATGGCGAAGTCGTAAAAAATGCCGAAAGCTGGGTCAATATCAGCTTTATGGATACCAAAGAATACACGGGCGATTTTTTTACAAAATATTTAGACAGCCTAGGAAATGCGTATAACAACCCCAATTCTTCCAGCGCAAACATCGTGGACAGTTTCAGATACGATAGAGGTTTTATTCCACGTCAAAGCAATCAATTTTTTACGCTCAATATGTATTATCAGGATTATTTTCCACGATTTCCCAATTATAAAGTACATTTAAGTTTTATCTATGCAAGTGGCTTGCCTTTTGGACCGCCCAATAGCGAGATTAACCGCAATACATTTACGATGACACCCTACAAGAGATTGGATATAGGCTTTTCAGCTACACTGCGCGAAGAACAAAAAATAAAAGAAGGCGCAAAGCCCTTTTTGAGAGCCGTAAAGTCTATCTGGGCTACAGTAGAAATATTTAATATCTTAGACTTTGAAAATCAAGTAGGTGTTAGTTGGATTCGAGATTTTGACAATAACCAATTTGCCGTACCCAACAATCTCACCGGTAGACGTATCAACGCTAGAATAGTCTTTAAGTTTTAGTTGCATCATTTTGTCTAGGATAATAAAAACACCAATTTTTCTTCTATTAAAGAACAAAAAATTAGCAGAATTTAAAAATTAAAAAATATATTTACACTTTGAAATTTTATTATAGAATATGTCTGATAAAAAAATATTACTTGAAGTAAAAGACCTCATAGTGGGCTTTCAGTCCGAAGATGGGATGGTGGAAGCTATTAAAAGTATTAGTTTTACATTATATAGAGGCGAAACGGTAGGGATTGTGGGAGAATCGGGTAGTGGTAAATCCGTTACGTCGTTGTCAATTATGCGCCTAATAGCGTATCCTCCAGGGAAAATTATTTCGGGCGAAATCTTATATCATACCGATAAAGGTACTGTGATAGATATTACCAAATTGAAAGAAGAGGATATGAGAATCATTAGAGGAAATGAAATATCGATGATATTTCAAGAGCCTATGACGTCTCTTAATCCTGTATATACTTGTGGCGACCAGGTTTCGGAAGCTATTATATTGCATCAAAAAAAATCGAAAAAGGAAGCGGATGAAATGACGTTAGAGCTTTTTGAAAAAGTAAAATTGCCCGATCCTAAAAGAGTCTTAAATGCTTATCCTCACCAGCTTTCCGGAGGACAGAAACAACGTGTAATGATAGCGATGGCATTGAGTTGTAAACCGGGTATTTTGATAGCCGATGAGCCTACAACAGCCCTAGATGTTACGGTTCAGAAAACCATTCTTCAATTGATGAATGATTTGAAGAAAGAAATAGAAACGTCTATTATTTTTATAACGCACGATTTGGGAGTAATAGCTGAAATAGCTGATAGAGTAATTGTAATGCACAAAGGTGTAATTGTGGAAGAAGGTTCGGTTATTGATATTTTTGAAAAACCACAACACCCATATACAAAAGGTCTTCTTGCTTGTAGGCCGCCATTGAATAAACGGTTGAAAATTTTGCCTACAGTGAGCGATTTTATGACATTTGACGCAAATGGAAATATGACCGAAGTAGATGGAAGTGCATCGGTAAAGGAAATGATAGAAAGTGTAGTAGTTACTGCTGAAGATACTAAAAGACGTCAAGAAAGTCTACAAGCGGGCAATACGCTTCTTGAAGTGAAAAATTTAAAGGTATGGTTCCCTACCAAATTGAATTTCTTTGGTAAGCCACAGGGATTTGTAAAAGCGGTAGATGATGTGAGTTTTGTTATGAAAGAAGGCGAAACGCTAGGATTGGTTGGAGAGAGTGGATGCGGAAAGACTACTCTTGGAAAAACAATCCTTCGATTGAATCCTGCTACAGATGGCGAAATTATTTACAAAGGAAGAGATATATTGTCATTATCCAAATCGGATATGAAAGATATGCGTAGAGAAATGCAAATAATCTTCCAAGACCCATATTCTTCTCTTAATCCAAGAATGACTGTAGGGGATGCAATAACAGAGCCTATGAAAGTGCACGGAATCTTTGAGAATGATAAAATTCGCAAGGAAAAAGCGATAGAGTTGTTGGAAAAAGTTAACTTAAATGCCGATCAATTTGTGCGTTATCCGCATGAGTTTTCAGGAGGTCAACGTCAGCGTATCTGTATCGCTAGAGCCTTGGCACTCAATCCAAAATTTATTATTTGCGATGAATCTGTGTCGGCATTAGATGTATCGGTTCAGGCACAAGTATTGAATTTATTGATTCAATTGCGAGAAGAGTTTAAATTTAGCTACGTGTTTATATCACATGACTTGTCAGTAGTGAAATTTATCAGCGATAGAATCGTGGTGATGAATAAAGGAAAGATTGAAGAAATAGGATTTGCAGATGATATCTATAATAATCCTCAAACGGAATATACCAAGCGATTAATAGCAGCTATTCCTAAAGGAGATATTGAAGAAATCAAAAATAAAGGTGGATTTCTTTCACATTAATAAAATAATAGTTTAGTAATAAAAAAAACACGTATTTTTACACTTCAAAATTTATAATACATTGCAGAAAAAACCATTTGTAAGAAACAACAGATTCGTAAAAAAAGAAGACGAACATAGAATTAACGAAAAAATTACCTCTAGACAATTAAGGCTAGTAGGAGATAACGTAGAACAAGGCATTTATTATCTTGACAAAGCCTTAGCTATGGCTGCAGAGCTTGAGTTAGATTTGGTAGAAATTTCACCCAATGTAGACCCACCTATTTGTAAAATAGTGGATTATAAGAAATTTTTATACGAGAAGAAAAAACGTGACAAAGAGATAAAATCAAAGACTCAGAAAGTAACTATAAAAGAAATTCGTTTTACATCCAATACAGATGATCACGATATTGATTTTAAATCAAAACATGCTGAAAAATTTCTGAAAGATGGTGATAAAGTCAAATGTTTTGTTATGTTTAGAGGTAGAGATATTGTATTTCAGGATAGAGCTAATTTATTGCTTTTAAACTTTGCTAAAAAGCTAGAAGATGTAGCTAGTGTAGAAGCTATGCCCAAAACGGAAGGTAGAAGAATGTTTATGACATTGGTGCCAAAAGTAAAGAAAAAGGCATAATAAAGACATTTTTTGTGCAAAAGAAAAAAAAATAGTATCATTTAATTTTTTTTTAATACTTTTGCACTCCAATTTAAAATAAATTAAATTTCAAATATATTATGCCTAAGATGAAGACCAATTCTAGTGCTAAGAAGAGATTCAAAGTAACAGGTACTGGAAAGATTAAAAGAAATAAAGCTTTTAAGAATCATATTTTGACCAAAAAAACGAAAGTTCAAAAGAAAAGATTGACTAAAAAAGGTTTGGTACACGAAAGTGATGAGAAGAGAATTAAATTATTGTTAACTATCTAATTGTAATATAAAATGCCACGTTCAGTAAATAGTGTTGCTTCAAAAGAGCGCAAAAAAAAGGTTTTAAAACACGCCAAAGGTTTTTTTGGCAGAAGAAAGAATGTATGGACTGTAGCCAAAAATGCTGTTGACAAAGCATGGGAGTACGCTTACACAGGAAGAAAATTAAAGAAAAGAGATTTTAGAACTCTTTGGATAGCAAGGATTAATGCTGCGGTTCGTCCTTATGATTTATCGTATTCAAAATTTATTGATATGTTAAACAAAGCAGAAATTTCTATAAATAGAAAAACATTGGCGGATTTAGCATTAAATAACCCTGAAGCTTTCAAAGCGATAGTAGATAAAGTGAAAAATTGATTTTTGGTTATAATAATTTAAAACAGAAAAGACTCAATAATTTTATTGAGTCTTTTTTTTTGTTATTAAAACGTCAGATTGTGTCGCTATCAATTTATATCTTTGTGAAAAGTTTTTAAAAGTAAAAAAATAAACGATACGATAATTTTTATTCAATTACTTTTGTAGGACTTATAAATAACAAAATTAAAATTTAAAAATATGTCAGATTTACAACAAAAAATGAAAGCATTGGAAAGTACAATTGGTGTGCTTGAAAAATCGTATGGAAAAGGAA
>JBIPMU010000294.1:0-4298 GCA_044377205.1 Chitinophagales bacterium
GTGTAAAATTGACATTTATGGGTCCTGCAAAACCACATGGAATCCAAAGTGAATCTGGGGTTATTTTGCCAATAACTGGAGTTGATCCACATATTTGGGTACATTGTGCTTGTAATTCAATGTTTCCAAAAAAGAAAAACAGAAGAAATACCAATATATTTAAATGGCTAAAAACTTTCTTCATAGATAATTTTTGAATTTAAGTATGAAACAAAAATAAGAATAATATCCTAAATATTAACAATTTTTAAACAAATAAAAAAAGGAGCCCAGTAAAAACTAGACTCCTTCTGTATAAAAAAAACTATTTTTTAATCTTTTACCAATTTTATTTTTCCGCTAGCTTCTCCATTAATGGAAATATCGATGAGATAAATTCCTTTTGACAAGCTGTTTAGCTGGATTTCTTCTTCATAATACCCATTAGCTTTTTGGTCTGATTGTATCATTTTTTCTCTTCCGTTGAGGTCAAATATGCGATACGATATCGTCTGCATCTTGTCCGAAGTTACTTTCAATGTTACTTTTTCTCCTTTGATTGGATTTGGATACAATGCTACCGTATAGTCTTTCTCTTTTGAAATAATACCACTTGAAGATTTTAAATAAATCGTATTTACCGTGGTATTGGTAATTATTGGTTCATTAAAATCAAAATATATAGCGGCTGTATTCTTGATTTCAGTTCCTACAGGCAAACTTCCTTTCAGTTTAAGGGAGAAATTGACATAACCTTGACTGCCTTCAAAGTCTGAACCACTATCAGGAAGCATAATATTCTCAAACTCAAAATATACTTTTTTGTTATCGTTTGTAAATACTCTGCATGGCGTATGTGAAGTACTATGCATTGTCAATGTACTAAAATCTAAATTATTTTCTATGGAATCTACTATTACTACGTTGTGTGCTGGTGCTGTTCCTGTATTCTGGAATCGTACCAAATAGTCTATTACTTTCACCGATGTATCGGTATTGCCAGCAGGAAATGCGGTCTTATCGTTTGGATCATAACTGCCTACACAAGTGTCTTTGTATGTAGCCGAATTGTTAGCTAGATTACAGTCTCCCGTCATAGGTTCTATCCATGCGCTGTCTATAACCGTAGTTCCCAAAGGAAGATTTACAGGGGTTAAGAAATTTGCATTTCTAAATCCAGAACTATATGCAGGTATTGTTCCTAAATTCCAAGATATAACATTACCATTTACAGTATATGGTGATGACGTTGTCGTTTTTATAGACAAAGCGTTCAAAAATCTATAATATAATACTGCATTTGCAACTGGTGTAGCGCCATTATTTTGGTATTTGATTCGCTTCATAGACGTAAATCCTGGTGTAATATTTGCTACACGTTGGATTGCAGTAGAAAGGTCTTGACAAGTGCTCGTTGTGTCATAGAAATTATTATTGCAGTATACTTGACCTGCTGTAGTAGCGGCTACCGAAATTCCTGCTGCAGGACATATCTGCTTGTATGCAAAAGGATTTGTATTGCTATTCAATGATTGGGTCAACGTATAGGTTCCTTTTTTAACTACTGCGGTGAAATATCCTGAAGCATTTGTATAAACATTGGTTGGTGGAACCGTATTAATTGTGATTTTTACTGAAGGAATAGCTAAATCTGAAGCATCTTTTTGACAATTTCTATTCATATCATTTACTACAAATCCACAAATCGTTACATAGGTAGTATCATTTGGACAAGGGCCATAGCTATATTGTTTTACGCCGGCTCTTGAAGCCATACAAAAGTTTTTGTAAGTAACACTATCGCATCCACATATTGGACTTGTATAATCTTGGCAAGGATAATTATAAAACGTTGTATATCCACTATCTTTACACAAATTAGATGTGGTAATTTGAATGACTCTTACAAAAGAATCAATACAAATTATATTATTAAATGTTGTTTTTACATACATTACTGTTCTATATAGTCCTGGCAACGCATATGTATAATTTGGACTTGGTAGATTTGATGTATCTCCATTTCCAAATTTATATAAATACGAAGTAGTTGCATTTGTTCCTAAAGAGGAATTGGTAAAAGTTAACGTTTTTCCTGCTTTTGTAAAAGTATTATTCGCTTTATGCAATGCACATGGATTTGTATTTACATTTAAATACTTTGTTATTGTTTTGGTACACGTGGTTTGAGTTTGATTATTTCTTACTATCATGGTCAAAACGATTACTCGGGTACCCGAAGTGGTGAATGTTTTGATTGGACTAGACAGCGTGGTAGTAGTTCCATCACTAAACTGCCATTGAGTAGACAATACTGTAAAACCGGTCAACACACTTGTATTATTAAACGTATACGTGGTTCCGCTTTGTGTCCATGTAAAATTTGGAACAAAAGCATTACATGGATTTACATTCACAATATTGATCGTGCGAGTAAATGTATCTATACAATATTGATTACTAGAATTAATCCATGTAGTAACAATCAGTACAACATTGTATGTGCCATTTTGTGCATACATTTTTAATGGATTTTTTTGTGTACTAAAAGAGCCGTCGCCAAACGACCATACATAAGACATCCCCAATCCATTTGCAGTACTAGAATCTATAAATTGAATAGCTCCCGAACTAGTATACATAAAGCCGAATTTTGCATCTAACGTACATGGTACATTTGGATTTGGATTGGTAACGGTATAGCAATTAACCGACGAACATTGATTCGCATCATAAATTGTAACACAATACTGTCCAGGAGTTACATTTGTTAGTGTTCTTGACGAATCGCCATTACTCCAGATATACCAATAAGGTGCAGAGCCACCAATTGGATTGGCTGTAAGCGTATTTCCGTTTCTTGTTACTGTTCCTGAAAGGGTACAATTCAAGATATTAAATGTTTGTGTAGAACTATCACAACAAATTTGAACATTATTAGAATCTGAAATACAGATATATAGTTTTACCGAATACGATCCCGAAGGCAACATTGTGTCAAAAATTCTATTAGATGAAGTAATCGTATTGTTTATTTTCCAAATGTATGATACTTTATAAGGTGCTGGAAGTGATGCGGCTGTTAAAACTACAGTGTTTCCATTTACATTTTTTGTAAATGTTTTATATTGTGCACATGAAATTGTAGTAGAAGATCCATTTACTTTTATGATTTTACAAATTGAATCCGAGCAATTATATTGAAGGTATTTAACCACATAACACACATTATAAAATGTATCTTTTGGATAAGTATGAATCATATTTCCTGCTGAAGTATAGATATTTGATTGTCCATCACCCCAGTATACTTTAATTGTTTTGACAATACCAGGTGTAAAAAACGAAGAGTCATTAAGCGTTACTACTTTATTGGCATTATTACTCACACGATAATTAGCATCTATATTACAAGAGAATGTATCTTTTGCCATAATACATGTAGAATCCTTACATCCCCATGAGTTTGTAACTACTACACAATATTCTCCCGTATCATTAGCTGTTGTAAATGATTTTGAATAGGTTATGTTTGTAGCATTTGGAATTATATTTCCTTTGAATTTCCATTTATAAGTAGCAAAAGAATCTATTGTATTGGTATTTGCGGTCAACGTAATAGCGTTTGGAATTCCATTAAATTGTTTAACAATATTTATATTAGGTTTGTTAAATACTGTAATATTAAATCGTCTTATAGAGTCACATCCTTTTGCATTTACCAAGGTATCAACATACAATCCTGAAGTATTATAGTTCATAAAACTTTCGCCTTGACAAAGCAAAATATCCGTCCAAGAAGAAGTAGGGGTACAATTAGACGAACTACAAGTAGTTTTGGTTACATACACCTTTCTTGTAGCCGAATAGCAATTATTGGCACTATCATAGTAGCTAGCATAATATACCGCTGGACCCGAAACAATTAAATTGGTCATTTTATTATTAGGCGTAGCTGTAATACCTATATGCCATGTCAATTTTACATTAGTAGGTTTGTTCTGTGCTGTAAATTTCACACCTAAGTTAACCACGGTGTCAGGACATGTATTTGTAGCTATGGTATCATTTAAGAATGGTACTACTTGACAAATTATTGTAGAACAAATATTTTTTACTACATATATTTTTTGAGTTGCCGAATAACAATTGTTTATACTATCAAAATAGCTCGCATAAAAAAATGAAGGGTTGGTTGTAGAAGTCAAATTTGAATATGAGGTACTGTCTCCTTTTACAATCAAATTATTCAACATATTATTGCCATTTGCCAAAGGCTGTGAATGCCACTTTAGTATTGAGCCTGCAGGTTTATTCTG
>JBIPMU010000148.1:0-4259 GCA_044377205.1 Chitinophagales bacterium
GGCAATTGGTTTTTACAAATCTCCGATGAATACACCGCAAGGACAAGTACAATTTGTAAGCAATGTGGATTTGACATTACGAAAAAAAGTATTTAATCAAAGAGGGTTGTTGACATTAGGCGTTACAGATTTATTAGACGATACTAAATTTATGATAGATGTAGTCGATACGGATTTCACAAGTAATTTTTTAAGAAAAAGAGAAACCCGAGTGATTACATTAGGATTTAGATATAATTTTGGGAAAGACCCAAGCAATTCAAAGAAAAATTCAAAACTAGAAAAACCCGAACCAAGAGAAAGTCAATTAGAAGGTATGTAAAATTTAAAATATGGAACTATTAATCAAAAACATTCGAAAATACATTATACTATCAGATGAAGAGGCTAATGAAATTTTAACTTATTTTGAAAAAAATAAGGTCTCAAAAAAAATAAATTTATTAGAAAAGGGTGATGTTTCCGATTTTACACTTTTTATAAGCTCAGGCTGCTTAAAAATGTATAGTTTAGATGAAAATGGCGTAGAACATATTATTCAGTTTGCTTCCGAAGATTGGTGGATTTCTGATTTATTCAGCTTCCTTACTGGAAATCCTTCTGAGTATTTTATTGAAAGTATAAAAGATACAACCTTTCTTAAATTAACAAAAGAGAATAGAGAAAAAATGTTAGAAGATCATCCTAAAATGGAAAGATTTTTTAGGATTTTATGTGAATACAATATTGTACATTCTAGAAAACGAATCGTAGATTTGATGCAGACTCCAGCAAAAGAACGGTATGAAAAATTTTGCAATATGTATCCATCAATTTTAAATGATGTGCCTTTAAAACATATTGCATCCTATATTGGGGTTACACCAGAATTTTTGAGCAAATTGCGTTCTATTCGATAATTGGTTTATAGAAATTTTAGCCAAGCAAATAAGGATCTATTTTTTCTATAAGATAAATTATATTGATTTTTATATGCCTCTTTCTCAAAAGGTATAGCCATATAGGCATTGAAATGATTCATACCTTTGAAACGATAAAACATATAAAAGCAAAAATACATAATATAAAAAAATAGCAGTAATAACTCGATTTGCTGATTCCAATGTATTTTTTCATGATTGATTATAGATACATTTTGTTTCACTGCTTTATCTGTCACTATAATAAATGGAAAAATTGCCATTGCTCGAACATTTTTGCCCACAAAATATCTAAGAAAGAAATGGAAAATTAGTATCATAAATTAAGGTGCTAACGAAAAGTTCATTCTAACACCACCCGCAATATTGGTTTGAGGGAAGGCATTACTCAATTTAGGTTGTGTATATGTATGATTATAAAATATAGATACATTGAATTTATCATTTACCTTATAGTCAATTTTTGGAGATAAGGTCCAGCGGAACTGGCCACCTACCACAGTTTCTATATTCTGTCCCATTTTATAATTAATGATATCATTATCGCCCATAGTAAACTGAATATCAACATTGACATCATTTTCCAATTTGATTTTCTTTCCATTTCTATTTATAGGCAAGACTAGATTCTTTATAGAAAAACCACAACTCATCGTTAAATCATTACTTTCATTTTCAGTAATTTGATAATCTATCAAACTCATCATTACCTGTCGTCTACTTCGAATTTGCAATCCAAACTTTAAGGAATTTTTGAGCCTAAAGTCAATTCCTAATAAGGGATTATATGATTCTGTCATTGAAATTGAAGGAATATAATACAAAGGGATAAAATTATTATTTAAACTATCAATTCTTACTGGATTTTTTATACTACCATCGCCAAAATAGCGCAATTCAGAAGTAAAATTACCAATAGAAGTTTCCGAATTGTATCCATGTTTTACTGTAAAATTGGTGAATATATCTTTAAAAGCTGGAATATCTTTTATACCTGTATAGGTCAAATCCCAATTGGGTAATGGAACTCGTGAAAAAGGACTCACATCTGATCCTCTCGTCGCTTCTTGTCCTCTATACGTAGTCAAAAAAGAGTTGATTAAAACATCCTGCTGCAATGGGCCATACCCCATGTAATATCTATTGAGTGTTACGCTATCAATAGGATCAAAATATGGTGAATTAATTCTATTTATATTTCCTTCATAGAATATAGCAGCGTACGTTTGTCTATTTTTATTAAATAATTCTAGATTATTATTGCCTGCACTATTTCTCAATTTATTAAATGAAGTTAGTAGATTAATGTCCGAATACGTGTAACTTCCTGATTCTATAGGATTTAGATGTTCAAAGGTATTTGTTTGATTATTAAACTTAAAGATTTCAGTATAATTTTGGGTATAAGAAGATTTCCAATTAAGATTGACTTTTACAGATTTGAATGGTTCTAAAACTAATCGACCAGTAAATGCCTTAACATTGGACTGCATCATGGGCATATTAAACAATGTATCTTTTGTAATCAATCCATTATTACCCGCATTTTCAAGCCATCGCATCATACCAAATTTATCTGGAGGGGCAAAAAGAGGAATACCCGGCTGCATTCCAAATGCAAAACCTGGATCTAAATGATTTTCTTGATCAAAATCAACCCCAAAATACTTGGTTTTTTGATTAAATCCTGGCAAGGTTGTTTTATTATCTATTTGATACGACAAGTCAATATCTCGCACGGCCATCAAAGGTTGAACAATAGTTTTGATAATTAATGATGGAGGCAAATATATGGCATCACGTTGTTTTTTCAATTCTTTTATAGCCAATTTTTGTTTTTTAATATTTTCCTTTTTCTGTTTTATGAGTTGTTTTTTCAACTTTCTTTCTAAAGTATCATTTTTCTTCAATTCTTTTTTCTCTTGTCTCAGCTTATCCAAAGATTCATAGGCTTTTTCTATTTTTTCCTCAAAAGTTTGAATCTGTGTCTTATTCTGCTCAATACGCTCTGTAATCTGCTCTTTTTTCAAATTAGCAAAAGGATCTCGAGACTCTACATCCCATTTTTTCAAAGCACCTATTTTTTGATACAAACGATTCATTTTAATATTAGCCTTTGTGCCTATAGATTGTGAATTATCGATTGTATTTCCTTGTGGACTTTGAATAAAATCTCCGTTCGTACCTATAATTTGAGGTCCTGTATTCCAATTAAATCCTGAATTATAATTGATACTTGCCGTTATAAAATCAAGCATTGGAATTTTAGTAATTGGTAAATTATAATTGGCGCTCAATGTTTGGTTATACTGTGTATTTCTTCCAAATCTCTTTATATTTTTCCAAATGGAATCTACGTCCTCTTGTCTATTGAGGCCACCTTGAGGCTCATCAATTCGGGCCATATTTCTAGCCGAAAAATCTATAGACATAGGACGAATTGGATTGATACTAAATCGATAGGTTCTATTCCATGTAAAATTCTTCAAATATTGAGGATCCATAGAACGAATTTCATCGGGCAATCTTCGCTGCTGAAATACGCCAAACTGCCTATTGATTTGATTGGTCACAGAAATTGTAGAGGGGACCAAATTGAAGTTAATATTTTTAATAAAATCAAGACTCCTATTCTTAGTTTTTATTAATTTTTTAAAGGGTTCTATATACTTTGGTTGTGCTGCAAAATTATACTGTAATTCACCCGAATATGTTCTTACCCAATCTTGTTCTACAAATGGATTTGTCTTTTTATTGGATGTAAAAGCATAAGAAGCGGTAAAGTTTCGAATCGTGAATGGATGTAAAACAGGTTTTTTACTCTCAGGTAATATTCTTACACCGGAAAAATTGAATCCAGAACTCGTTTGAGTAGTCAAGATAGATTCATAATATCTATCGGCGCTATCAGAGCCATATGCCAATTCTATGGCTGCCCGTTGATTTTTGGTTTTTATATCCAAATAAAATGGATCAAACTGTGGGGTAGAAGATTCTCTTCCAAATTGAGCAAAAAACGGTAATTGAACGCCCCAATTTTTAGGGAAAAATTTACCTAATTGTAATTGTGTATTAAAATTATATTGAAGATAATCATCTCTTTTACGCTCATTTACTCTTTGATTTATTTGTCCAAAACCTACAGTATGCATTGACGTAGTTACATTTGCAGTTCCTAAATCTGCCAATTTTAAAGTGATATTAGCTAAAGCCGCCGTTCCACCTTCTTCATTTAATCCTTCTAATCGCAATTCATTTGCCCATACTTCACCACATTTTGGCAATCCATCATCATTTGATATAAAATTTTTGGGGTCGTTTATAGCTCTATTTCGGATT
>JBIPMU010000149.1:0-4250 GCA_044377205.1 Chitinophagales bacterium
GTTAATTCTACATTTATTTTTAATTCCATTTGAAGTGAAAGAAGCATTATTCAAAATCATTTGTTTTTTATGAGCATAAGATACTGCACATCTACTTCCATTTCCACAAAGAGAGCTTAAATTTCCATCAGAGTTATAATAATTCATTAAGAAATGATTGTCTTCATTTTTAATGATTTCAATAAAACCATCTGCACCAATACCAAAGCGTCTTTCACAAAGACTAAAAATTTGATTTTTAGATAATTGTACGTTGTTTTTACGGTTGTCAATCAAAATAAAATCATTGCCACAACCTTGATATTTTTCAAATTTAATAACTGTCATAATTGACATTTTTGCAAAAATAAACTATTTTTTCTAACCTATTATTTTTAATTGTTAATAAAATGTTTTAAAAATAATAAAAATTAAAAATAAAATCCTATTTTTGTAGCTGTTACATTTTTTACTATATAAATTCAAGTTTGTGAAAATAAGTATTATTCTTTTTTCTATCTTTTTGTTTCCTTTACTTTTAGCTTCACAATATGACAGTAGAAAATATACTTATAATGAGGGAAATGATAAAAATTATATTAACTACGAACAATTAGAAGAGCTGACTACTAAAATGATAGAAAGCAATCCAAATTATTATAATGAAGAAGATGTTCAAAAATTTATTCATATCGATGTAAATACTTTGCCAAAATATACTGATATAGAATTACATAAAAGATTGTTGGCAATTCCTACAACAATCCCATTAAAATTTACACCACAAATTGGGGAGTTGATTCGCTATTTTGTAACAAAACGAAGAGAATATGTTACCCGAATGTTGACTATGTCAAAGGTCTATTTTCCAATATATGAGGAGATTTTTGATGAGGCAGATTTACCTATGGAGTTAAAATGTCTTTCAATTGTTGAGAGTGCTTTGAATCCTTTAGCAAAATCAAGAGTTGGGGCAACTGGACTATGGCAATTTATGCATGGGACCGCAAAGCATGAAGGTATGGAAATCAATACATTGTATGATGCAAGAAGTGACATTTATGTATCTACAGAACATGCGGCTAAATTTTTAAAAAAATTACATAATTTATATGGAGATTGGTTTTTGGCTTTGGCAGCCTATAATGCAGGACCTGGTAATGTAAATAAAGCTATAAGATATTCTGGGGGTTATGATTTTTGGACAGTGAAACACAAATTGCCTCGTGAAACGCAAAATTATGTACCTTCTTTTATTGCCATGGTATACATCATGCATTATCATAAGGATTATTTTTTGTATCCTGGAAAACCAAAATTTGATTTCAAAAATACAGTAGTAGAAATAATTAAAGAAAAACAATCTACAAAATATATTGCCGAATTAGTAGGAACTTCGGAAGAAATAATTAAACAATATAATCCTTGTTTGAAAAAAGGTATTATCCCAAAGGTAGATAATGGTTATCATTTGATATTGCCAAAAGAATATGCATTTGCATTAAATGAAAAAAAGAATTTACTAGCAATAGATCCATATATATTCAATCCAGCATTTGATGTGCCATCAAATAATACTTTTGATACAACAATTTTAGATCCCCAAAAACAAGCCGAAATAGCAAGGAATAAAGAAGTTGCAAAGGTAAAAGAGTTGGCTCAAGAAGTAGTAAGAGAAATTGAGCGAAAGGTAGATCGTGAAGCAAGGATTGAGGAGTTTGAAAAAGAAACAGATTCTATGTTGGTAAAAACAGATGTTCAAATAATATCTTTTGATTCTTTTGAAAATAAAGACCTTAAAACCAATGACTCAGTTTCCTTCGCTGGAAAGGAAGTATTAATGAAAGATTCGTCATTAATTGCAAAAGAAGATTCTCTTATTTCAAAAACAGAAAATGTAGCACTACTTGAGCCAAAATTAGATTCTTTACCTAAAGAAAATTCTTCAAGTGAATTATTTGATACTAAAGATATTCAAAATAAAATAGCAGACACAGTAGATGTAAATAAAGCCTATACTATGGCAATAAAAAAAGAGGAAGAGATAAAGCAGATAAAGAAATATAAGATTATAAAAGTAGTAGAATTACAAGATAAGATAACTTATCACAAAATTTCAAAAGGAGAATCATTGAATTCAATAGCAAATAATTATGGAGTATCTGTTGCTAAAATACTTGAATGGAATCCTAAAGTTGATAAAAATAATCTTCAATTAGGTAGTAATATTAAATTGAATGTTCAGGAAAAAATCGTAAAGCCTCAGTATGAAAGTATTGTATCATCTTCTTCAGATGAAAACCAAATTGTACACAAAGTAAAAAAAGGAGAAAATTTATATCAAATTTCAAAATTATATAATGTTTCTATTACTAATTTGAAACTATGGAATAATTTGGAAGATGAAAATTTGAGAATTGGAAAAGAAATTATAATTCTATCGATGGGAGATATTAAAAACAATATAAATCTAGGCGATTATTTTTATCACGTTTCAAGTGGTGGTGATACTTTACAGACAGCAAGTAATTTATATAAAGTTCCCTTAGAAACATTGAAGAAATTAAATAATAAATCAGAAAACGAACCTTTACAGGCTGGCGAAAAGATTAAGATCCCTTCGCTTTAATTTTAAAAATATTTTCCTCATTGTCTTCAAGATTCTATTTTAAAACTTTTTTTGTAGATCAAGATATTTCTGTATTTAAAGTAGGAACTGATGCTGTGTTATTAGGTGCTTGGCTACAAAAATTAGGCCATTTTGAGAAAATGCTGGAAATTGGATCTGGAACAGGTTTGATTTCACTTTGTTTGTTTCAAAAATTTAAATTGGCTAGTTATACTGCAATTGATTCTAGTATAGAAGCCGTAGATCTCACTAAACATAATTTTATTCAAAATGGAATGAAAAATCATAAGGTATTCCATCAAACATTTGAAAATTATTTTCAATATCAAACAAAAAAATATGATTTAATCTATTCGAATCCTCCATATTTTATAAATGATTTAATAGCTGAAAAGAACGTAAATGTTCAGGCAAAACATGCGATATCATTTGATTTCAATTTGTTTTTTAAAATGATTGCGGAATTGTTAACTCCACAAGGGAAGGCTGCATTAATTTTTCCTTTTCAGTCAAAAGATTTTTTAATATGTTTGGCAAAAAAACATAAATTATATGTTGAAAAAATATGTTATATCTTTCCGAAAGAAACAAAACCGGCCAATCGTTTTATGGTACTATTTTCTTTAGAAAAGGACCAGATTTTAGATCAATCAATTACTATCTATAATGAGGATAATACTTATAATGATTCATATAAAGAATTAACCAAAGATTTTTATCTAAAGTTTTAATACCCCGAATCCCTTTTTTTCTTATTTCTTTGTAATGATTTGATAAACTCACTCCATGCTAGAGGATTGAAAATATTTTGAAATGGTAATACCCCTGAACTCTGCAAATTAGTTCGGGTTCTTTCATTAAATGTCATGGCTTGAAGTGCTTGACCATCATAGCTTGTAGATTTTTGCAATTCTTTCCAACGTTCAAATTGAAGATTTTGGTATGCTCTTACAATATCATCTTCCTCCAATTTTAATTCAATGAATGCTTTTTTAAGATCATCCACATTTTTCCATGGAACAATTATTGCTTCAGGAAGCATATTGGTATCACGAAGCATGATTTGAGTTGCATAGAATTTATTTTCTTTAATATCTTGTGGAACTATATATTTACTTTTTTTAAATCCAATTGAACTATATTCAATGGTATCTCCTCTTGCTACAACTAAGGTGTAATAACCCTCTTCATTTGAATAAGCCCCAGAATTTCTTGATTTGTTTTTCACTAATACAAAAGGGATTGGCTGAAGAGAATCACGCCCGGCAGAAAGTATTGATCCTGAAAATTGAATTAAGGATTCTTGTGAAAATAAAGATTGGGCTAATATTAATCCAATTATTAAAAAAAATAGCTTCATATAGAATTGATTTATTCAAATATATCAAAAATCAAATTTATTTATATAGTAAAACAATAATTTTATTTAAATAAATATTTGAAATACTATGACAAAAGTACATGTATTTCATTAAACAAATCGTTAAAAAAAATAGCTATTTATAATAAAAAAAGCGACATAAAATTAAAGCATTAACAATGCTTCAACAGGATCTGTCCCAATTAACATTTTTTCAGGATTTTCAAGATAGTCTTTAACAGTAACCAAAAATCCTACACTTTCTTTTCCATCAATAATTCT
>JBIPMU010000150.1:0-4238 GCA_044377205.1 Chitinophagales bacterium
TGGAAGGCATGAAGGTACCTTTAGATATGAAATTGGGAATCCAAATTTAAAACCTGAAATTAGCCATCAGATAGATCTAGCCTATTTTTTAAACACAGAGCATGTTACTTTTGAAATGACTCCTTATATAAATTTGATTAGCAATTATATATTTACCGAAAAATTAAAAGATGCAAATGGACAAGATAGTATTCCCGACCCCAAGGATCCTGCTCCAGCCTATAAATTTACATCGGGCAATGCGACTATTTTTGGAGGAGAAATATACTTTGATCTGCATCCACACCCTTTTGATTGGCTTCATTTTGAAAATTCTTTTTCTTATGTCCAAGCATTACAAAACAATCAACCGGATAGCAGTCATTATCTACCTTTTATCCCTGCGCCAAAATATCGAGGAGAAATCAAGGCACAATTTAAAACCGTAGTAAAAATATTTTCAAATGCTTATGTGAAATTCAGTCTTGATTATGTATTGGCACAAAATAATTTTTTTAGTGCCAATGGCACTGAGACCGCTACTCCTTCATACGGATTATTAAGTGCTGGAATAGGTGCCAGTATCAAAGGATATCATCGCAATGATTTTATGAATTTATATATCAGTGGAGAAAATTTGGCAAATGTGGCCTATCAAAGTCATTTGAGTAGATTAAAATATGCTCCTATGAATCCCGCAACAGGAAGAATGGGTATCTTCAACATGGGACGTAACTTTAGTTTAAAACTCGTTATGAATTTTTAAACTTTATGAGGGTCAATATGAAACTTAAAAAATAGATTAATCAAATAATTACTTTTTTATTGATGAAGAAATAGTGAAAAGAAATTTTCATTATTTTTGCTTTTAAGCAACAAAATAGCTAGATAAATAACGATTTTTTATTACATTTGTAGCTTGCAAAAAAATAGAGCAATAAAAAATGAACAAAAATTTTAACGCGAAAGAAGCGGAAGCAAAATGGTTGAAGTATTGGGAAGAAAATAAAACGTTTCACTCTGAGGTGAACGAAAATCCTTCGTATACAATAGTCATTCCGCCTCCCAATGTTACGGGCGTACTTCACATGGGGCACGTACTGAACAATTCGTTGCAAGATTTTTTTATCCGAAAAGCCCGCAAAGAGGGATTTAATGCGCTATGGGTTCCTGGTACGGACCATGCCTCAATAGCTACTGAAGCCAAAGTAGTTCAGATGCTTCGTGAAAAAGGAATAAAGAAAAGTGAACTTTCACGTGAGGATTTCCTCAAACATGCATTTGAATGGAAAAATAAGTATGGTGGTATTATCATCAGTCAGCTTAAAGCTATTGGTTGCAGCTGCGACTGGAGCCGTGAGGAGTTTACTATGAATGACGACTACTACAAAGCGGTTATTCGTGTTTTTGTAGATTTATATAAAAAAGGCTACATTTATAAAGGAAAACGTATCATCAATTGGGACTGTGAAGCCAAAACGGCGTTATCCAACGAAGAGGTAATCTATAAAGATACGCCCGAAAAATCGAAGCTTTTTCACATTAAATATGCGATAGAAGGAAGTTCAGAGTTTCTGACAATTGCTACTACACGTCCCGAAACCATTTTTGGCGATGTGGCACTAGCGATTAATCCAAAAGATGAACGATATTTGCATTTAAAAGGTCAAAAAGCGATAGTACCACTTATAAATAAAGCCATTCCTATCATTTTTGATGATTATGTAGATAAAGATTTTGGGACAGGATGCTTAAAGGTAACGCCTGCACATGATATCAATGACTACGAAATTGGTGTAAGACACGAATTACCGTTTTTGGACATTTTGAATGATGACGGTACGTTGAACGCAGATTGTTCTTATCCCGATTTTGTGGGTTTGGATCGATTCAAGGTTCGTAAAATGATAGAGCCTTTGCTGGAAGAAAAAGGACATTTATCAAAAGTAGAAGAGATAGAAAATAAAATAGGACGAAGTGAGCGAACGAATACGGTTATAGAACCTAAATTGTCGCTCCAATGGTTTATAGATATGAAGCGTTTGTCCAAAAAAGCGCATGAAGTGGTAATGGATGATGAAGTAATTCTATTTCCTGCATTTCACAAAAACACTTACAATCATTGGATGAGTAATGTGAGAGACTGGTGTATTAGCCGTCAATTGTGGTGGGGACATCGTATCCCGGCGTATTATTTGCCTAATGATGAATATATAGTAGCTGAAAATATTGAAGAAGCTTTTGAATTAGCAAAAAAAATAGATCCGCAAATCAAAAAAGAGGATTTGCGCCAGGATGAAGACGTATTAGATACCTGGGCAAGTAGCTGGTTGTGGCCCATGGAAGTTTTCAAAGGCTATGCAGACGAATGTTTTGATAAAGAAACGGGTAAAATAGATTTGAGCAAAAATAAAGAACTGAACTATTACTATCCTACAAAGATGATCGTAACAGGTTCGGATATCTTATTTTTCTGGATAGCGCGTATGATAATAGCTGGCTACGAATATACTGATACTAAACCTTTTGAAAAAGTATATTTGACGGGAATGGTTCGTGATAAACTCGGCCGAAAAATGAGCAAGCAATTAGGCAATAGCCCCGATTTGTTTGAATTGATAGATCGATTTGGGCTAGATAGCGTGCGATATGGTATGATGAGTATTTCGCCTGCAGGAAATGATATCCTTTTTGATGAAAAAAGTCTTGAAATTGGTAGAAATTTTGGAAATAAATTATGGAATGCTTTCAGGCTTTTAAAAGGCTGGGAAATATACGAAGGTAAAAATGAAGAAAATCAAGCTGTAATAGATTGGTTTGGGGCAAAACTTCAGTTGCAAGTAAATTCTTATCTTCAAAATATTGAGAATTTGAGGATTTCGGAAGCGTTCAAAGATTTGTACACCTTTATATGGGATAATTTTTGTAGCTGGTATTTGGAATTGATAAAACCAGACTATGAAAAACCAATAGACCGCTATACATACGACCAAACGATTCAATTTTTTGAAACGATTTTATCGGTTTTGAACCCAATTATGCCAATCATTACCGAAGAATTATGGGAAAATACTAAAGAGCGTAAGGCTGGTGATATTTGTGCTTTAGCGCCGCATCCTGCTAAGAAAGAAAATGTAAAGACCGAATTGGAATTGATAAAAAACAGTGAGCCATTTTTTGAATTAATCATAAAATCAAGAGAAATACGTGCCAATCTAAAAATGAAGAATAGAGAGCCAATAGGATTGAGTATTGAAAAAACATTGCTCGAAAAGCTAGAAGCATTTATACCAAAAATCAAAAAATTGGTTTGGGCCGAAGTAATTGATAGTGAAATTGGCACTAAAACACAAAATGCATTGTTGATAGAGAATCAAAAGGTATTTGTAAATAGTGAAAAAGCGATAGACAGCACCGAATCAAAACAAAAAATAGAAGAAGAAATTCAATACACTCTAGGTTTTGTAGCTAGCGTGGAAGCGAAATTGAAGAATGAGAAATTTGTAAATAATGCACCCGCTAAGGTATTAGAAATGGAGCAGAAAAAACTGCAAGATGGTCTCGAAAGACTTAAAAGCCTAGAGACACAGCTTGCAAACATCTAAAACATATAATTTATTTTTAACATATAATCTTTAACCCTTATGAATCATAGAAACAACAGAAACAAAAAACAAGATTATGAATCAGCTTACAGCTTTAGTTCAAATCTAATCAACACTATCCACAATGCTATAAAAACAGATAAAGTAGTAACGATTGAATATCATTCAAGAGAAAAAGGCTTAACCAAGAGAGAAATTGAACCAATGGACATTGTAACTCGCGATGGCAAAACGAATTTGGTGGGCTGGTGTAGACTAAGAAATGACTGGAGAACATTTCGTATGGACCGTATAAATTTTATAGCAATACAAATCAATAATGGATTTGATCCAAGAGAAGGCTATAATAGAGCAGATTTTGCGGATGCAAACTCGGAGAGTTTTTCTATGCCACAAAAACAACAAACTACTACGGCCAATGGACGTCCAAACAAAGAGTTGAGTTTTGAAAACAGTTTTGGAAAAACCATGACAGATAACAAGTTGAACTTATCAAATAGCGAAAATATCGTAACATATAGCGAAGACGAAGAGGATTTAGCAATGTAGAAGATTGTGATTAGTAATTTTTAATTTGAGGATTTGAATTGCAATTTTCTTTCAAAAAGCCTTGGCTGTAGACTGAGATAGTATTATTAATAATTGATTATGAAT
>JBIPMU010000151.1:0-4237 GCA_044377205.1 Chitinophagales bacterium
AAAAGCCTATAAGAACAATGAAAAATACATAACCAATATTACTGTAATAATCATAGCAATTATAGTAATTTTACTTAATGAATATATATTTAAAGATTAATTTTTTAGAAAACTTGGTAAACTAAACGCTAATGATTATATCATTAGCGTTTTTAAAACACTACGACAATGATCCTACTTCAAATAATCTCCATACTCCTCACATTGGGGAGTCAGCCCGAGTGCGAGGGTTTTGGCATTTGCCATGCACAGCTTTTTGAAAAATCGGTAGCTGAAGAATGCACACAGTTTGAAAACTGTATCAAGGCTTCGTTGGCGGTAGAAGAGAAGAAAGTTATCTTAATCGTATCGCAGAAAGAGATACAAGATGCTTCATTTGTACGCTATTTTACCAAAGAGCATTTTGTACTAGCAAAAGACTATATTTTGCCCGAGGAACTTTGTACCCAGCTAGAGCTGAAAGAAGGCTATACTATTCCCAAAGGAAAATATGAAATATCGGAAGAAGATGGCAAGATTTTGGTGCGTTTTTAAGCGTTATATCCTTTTTCTAGTATGTTGGCTCTGTTTTGCAGCTATGGATGGGCAAAATAGTGTATCTATGTTCTACAAAAAATATGAATTTCTTCTCGAGTGTCCTATGTACCGTTGCGATATAGAAGGCAAAAAACTAGATACCAATAGGATTATTGCACCTATTGGGTCTAAATTTTTGTTGATAGAAATCAAAAAAGACCTTTGTATCATTCGTTTCTTACTTCCCTCAAAAAAGCATAGAAAACGAAGGCTGTATCTAAAAGATGATGATATTGAACAATACAAGTATTTCCTAATTACCAAAGCACAGCTAGACTTCAAGGCTATGCCTGCCAATACGCAGCGTTATGCTTTTACGCTAGGCAGTGTCATTACTCCGCTCAAGCTACGGATAGATCCATTTGATTTCTCGAAGGATTTTACAATGGGAACTACTTTTGGGATACGATATACAAAGAGCGATTATGCGCCAGTGAGTTTTAGTGCTTTGCTTGGGATGGGTGTTTCGAGCGTAAGCTTAGATAGCTTCACTACGTCAGGTAAAATTAGAAATAGGCAAGAAGCATTAGCATTTACGCCGTCTATTGGGGTAATGATAGAATTTGGAAATGCTCAAGTGGGTATTTTTACAGGTATAGATATGCTCAGTAGCAATAATTCCAATTTTGATTCGTATATATACAAAAACAAACCGTGGATTTCAATAGGACTTGGCTATTCTATCTTCTCAGCTAGTAGTAAGAAATAACTTTTCTAGAAAAATCATTTCATTAAAAAATAATATTCGATTTTTGCTTGAAATAAATTGATTCTGTGAGAAAACCCAAGAATAAATTCTACGAACTAGAGCATGTAGCCATTACTGCATTATCTTCCGAGGCAAAAGGCATAGCAAAATTGGATGGAAAAGTTATCTTTGTGGACAACGCATTGGATGGTGATATTGTCAATATCAAAGCCCGAAAAGGCAGAAAAAATTATGATACAGGTGAAATTGTATCTTTTATAGAAAAATCAAATAAGCGAATTGAACCCTATTGCGCGCATTATGAATTTTGTGGCGGATGCAAGATTCAGCATCTATCGTATGAAAATCAGCTTGAATGGAAAACTCAAGTATTAAAAGATGCCTTAGACCGAATAGGAAAAGTAGTCTATCCAAAAATTACCCCAATCTTAGGTTGTGAAGAAACCCGTTTTTATAGAAATAAACTAGACTATGCAGCTAGCAATAGCCGATGGCTAACTGTAGCAGAAATCAATGACAAAGATACTCCCATAGACCGCAATGGAATTGGATTTCACAAAGCGGGAATGTTTGACAAAGTGATAGATATAGACACTTGCTATCACATGCCCGAGCCTGCCAATGCTATCAAAAATTTTATACGAAAAACGGCGAAAGAGATTTCACTTCCATTTTTTGATATTAGAAATCAAGAAGGGAATTTGAGAAATATCATGATCCGAAACACCTCTATTGGAGAGTGGATGGTTTGTATTAGCTTTTTTGAATGGAACAATACCGCTCAAGAATTGATGCAACGAATCAAAAATGAATTTCCAAGCATAACGGCATTATTATATACCGAAAATAGCAAGGGAAATGACACGATTTATGACTTGGATATTCAAGTTTTTATGGGACGCGATTATATTGTAGAACACTTGAATTCATTAAAATTCAAAGTAGGCCCAAAATCTTTCTTCCAAACCAACTCAAAACAATGCATAAAACTCTATGAAACGGTTAAAGAAATGGCTGGGTTACACGGGGATGAACTTCTCTATGATCTGTATTGTGGCGTAGGGAGTATAGGGATATTTATGTCTCAATCCGTAAAAAAAGTAGTAGGAATTGAGTTGGTAGAGGCTGCTATAAATGATGCTTACGAAAATGTAGCTATGAACGATATTCAAAACTGCGAATTTTATGCTTCGGATATGCGTACGCTTTTCAATCAAGATTTTATCAAAAAACACGGAAAGCCCGATGTAATTATAACCGATCCCCCTAGAGCAGGCATGCACCCCGATGTAATTCAGCAGTTGCTAGACCTAGCATGTGAAAAAATAGTATATGTAAGCTGCAATCCGCATACATTAGCTAATGAGCTAAATCTATTATGCGAAAAATATGTCATTACTAAAATAAGACCTGTAGACATGTTTCCTCAGACACTACATTTGGAGACGATAGCGATTTTGGAATTGAAAAAATAATATATTTTAAAAAAAAAATATATATTTGTATTTCTTATGTTATTGAAAATCATTTTATTTTAAAAAAAGTTTTATGAAAAAAAGTTTTTTATTATTTCTTCTATCTGCATTTTATTTTATATTATTTGCAAAAGATGGCGATACTACAGTCATTAATTTTTATACAAAACATGATATTCAACAGTTTTTAGGACCACAATGGCATAAAAATTTCAAATATATTGATCCTAGTAAAAAGTATAAAAAAGCTATCTTAAAAATTGATTTAGGATGTGCTAGTTATGGATGCTGTGCATGGGATTATACGTTTAGAGGATTTATAGGCAAACCATTACCTGGGACCGATAGTACTATTACAAAAAAAAATGCGCCACAAGTATATCGTTATTATCAAAAATCTGAGAACTGGGAGGTAGCAAGATTGATAACTCCTTATGCATCATACATGAGACTTAATTCAAATGGATATACCAATACTTGGACACACCCTTATGTGTATGACATTACGGATTTTCTACCTTTGCTAAAAGATACGGTTGGGTTTGTAGCTAATACAGGAGGCTGGGATAATCAAGGCGATTTTGGCTTTAGTATGTCTGTTAATTTATATTTGATAGAAGGCACAAATAGCTTGATGCCTTCGAGTGTTCATAAAGTATATGAAAACAGCTATGTATACAAAGCAGAGGATACTTTTGATATGATTACAACGCCTTATAAGTTTAAACTGACAAGTAAAGAAACAAATGCAAAATTTAAGAGTATCATTACAGGGCATGATGGTGATGGGGAATTTACACCCATTGATTATTATGTAAGAATGAATGGCAATCAAATATATAGTAAATTATTATGGCGAGATGACTGCGATAAAACTTATATTCAACCACAAAGTGGTACTTGGATATTTAGCAGAACCAATTGGTGTCCTGGTGAGCGAATTATAGAAAATGAAATAGATTTGACACCCTATTTGTCTAAGACGGATAGCAGTTCGGTAGATATTGCATTTGGACCCATGCCAGCAAATGTAGCCACACCATACAAGGCCAACTATATTATTGCCGGATACGTAATTACATATACCAATATGCCAAAACGCGATGTAGAACTAACCGAGATTATAGCACCAAGTGCTGACCCAAATCACAAGCGGTCAAACAAAATGTGTATGGAGCCGAAAGTACGAATAAAAAATGTGGGTAGAGATGTGGTTAAAAAACTATACATAGACTATTGGGTAGACTCCACATACAAACACACCTATATTTGGAATGGCAATTTAACAAATGGACAGTCTGAAGACATCAATCTGCCTTCTATTTCCTGGACAGGCATAGATCCTAGCAAACCGGTTTTTTCTGCATGTATACAGCTGTCAGACTATAATTTAAGAAAATGGAATGATACGATTAGGACATCCTTCCCAATGCCCGATTTATATATGACGGAAAAGCTAATTTTAGAATTAAAAGCA
>JBIPMU010000152.1:0-4213 GCA_044377205.1 Chitinophagales bacterium
AGACCGTTTATTTTCATGGAATTCATATTGCTTCAGGACCTCAAAATGCAGGTATGATAAAACTCAATTACAATTCAAAACAGTATTGGTCCGCTTCTATAAACTTAAACTATTTTGAGAAAATATATACTGAAGCAAGTGCACAAAGAAGAACAACTGAAGCTATTGATGCCGTAGTTCCAAATTCTGATCAGTATTATTCAATAGTAAAACAAGAACAACTCCCTAGTGCATTTATTCTAGATGCTTCATTTAGAAAATCTATTTATTTGAACAAATATATAAAAGGCATTAAAAAAAGAATGTATTTAGATATCAATTTAAGCTTAAATAATATTTTGAATAATCAAAATTATATAAGAGCAGGAAGAGAGCAACAGCGATTTGATTTTGCAGAAAATGACCCTTTAAAATTTCCCAATAGATATTTTTATATGATGGGACGCAACTATGCTATCAATGTAATATTTAGAATGTAAAAATAAACTCAAAAATATGAAAAAAATCCTTTTATTACTTTCCGTATTTATTATTGGACTCATGGGATGTGTCAAAGATGATTTTGATAATCCAAATCAATATGTTGATCCCAAACTTCCGGTAAATTATACAATTAAAGAATTAAAACAATTATTAATCAATTCGGGAGATCAGGTCTATAGTATTGATAAAGATTTGATAATAGCAGGAATTATTACCGCTGATGATAAAACCCAAAATTTCTACAAAGAAATTGTAATTCAGGATTCTTCAGCAGCCATAGGGATTAAAATAGATCAAAATAGTATCTATAACGATTATCCTATAGGAAGAAAAGTATATGTAAAACTTAAAGGTTTGGCATTAGGAAATTACAAAAATTTAATTAGCTTAGGTGGATATGTAGATAGCGTATCTACATCTGGAGTTAAGTCATTGGGGATGATTGTATCAAATAAGATTTCGGCACATTTAATTAAAGGGCCAAAAAACAATGCACTTCCAATCACTGAGGTTACAATTCCTCAATTAAATGATGATTATCAATATAAATTAGTTCGAATCAAAAATGTAGAGTTTGACTGTGTTGACTTGAATAATTCATACGCCGATGCAATCAATCAAAATGATGCGTCTAGATTTTTAAATGACAATAACAGTAATAAAATCATATTGAGAAGTAGTGGATATGCAACATTTGCTGGAACAAAACTTGCTGGATTAAATGGAGACGCTACTGCTATTTATACTGTATATAATAATGATAAACAATTAAAAATTAGAGATGTTTCTGATTTAAATTTCAAAAACAATCGAAATGAAGCCTGCGTTGCTGGACCACCAATTACAATTAAAGAATTGAGAAATATGTTTTCTGGGACAGCTGTTGCATTAGGAGCTATAGCTATACAAGGTACCGTGATTTCCGATAAAAGTACAAATAATATAAATGGGCAAAATATTATCATTCAAGATTCTACAGCTGGAATTATGGTTCGTTTTTCAAGTACACATAATTTTAAATTGTATGATAAAGTCCTTATAAATTTAAAAAATGGATCTCTAGAAGACTTTAAAGGCCTTTTACAAGTTAATGGCGCTTCGCTTTCTGGAGCTACTTTTCAAGGAAATGCTCCTATTTCACCTAGAATTGCAACAATAACAGAAATTAATGCAAATTTTGAAAGCTGGGAGTCTACATTGGTAAAAATCAAAGGAGTTCAATTGACAGGAACACCAGCTCAATATACAGGCAATAAAACTGTCTTAGATGGTGGGGGAAAAACCATTACAATGTACACAATGCCTTCAGCTACTTTTGCTGGCACCAATTATAAAACCGGTATTGTTGATGTTACTGGATATCTTGGACAATTTAATACGACCAATCAAATTCAAATAAGAGGCGAAGCTGATGTTGAAGGTGGTACTAGCGGCGGTGGCGGCGGAAATGAAACAAAGCTTAATATTATGGATTTGAGAAATCAATTCACTGGAACAGCTGTTACAATAGGAAGCTATTTTATTGAAGGAACTGTAATTTCGGATAAATCTACTGCAAACATAAATTCTCAAAATCTGGTAATTCAAGATGCTACAGGTGGAATTTTAGTTCGTTTTTCGGCTGCACATAGTTTTAATCTTGGAGATGTGGTAAAAATAATCGTTACAGGAAGTTCATTAGATGAGTTTAGAAAAACACTTCAAGTAAACAATGCTTTGCTCACGAACGCTTCAAAAACAGGAAGTGGAAGTATTACGCCAGTTCAATTAACCATAGCTCAAATTCGTGCAAATTTTGATAATTACGAATCTACTTTAGTGAAAATAAAAGGTGCGAATTTTCCATCTGGAACATATAGTGGAAGCAAAGTAATATCGGACAATACTAGTAGTTTAACATTATATACAGCTCCAGCAGCTACTTTTTCAGGACAGTCCATGCCTTCTACTGGAGATATTATAGGTTATTTAGCAAATTTTGACACAGTAGCTCAGCTACAAATAAGAAATCCTTTGACAGATGTATCCAATAGTGGAGGCGGTGGTAGCGGAACTACAAAAACCATTATGGAAATAAGAAATATGCATGCAGGTGTTAGCAAAATATTTGGTGCTAGCTATGAAGTGACAGGAACCGTAATATCAGATAAAGACTCAGGACAATGGACATCTTTAAATATTGTAGTGCAAGACAATACAGGTGGAATCATCATAAGAATTGCAAGTGGTACCCCTACTTTTGCAAAAGGAGATATTGTAAAAATAACCGTAGGAGCTTCTGATTCTATTACTACATTCCAAGGTGGTATGCAAATAAAAACCGCATTAGCTAATATTACAAAGACAGGATCAGGTTCTATTTCACCAAGAGTAGCTACAATAGCGGATATCAATTCAAATTTTGCAGATTGGGAATCAACATTGGTAACTATACAAGGAGGAACTTTTGCTTCAGGTACATTTTCTGGCAGTAAAGATTTTACAGTTGGAACCGATAAAATAGTACATTTTACTCGTTCTCAAGCATCATTTGCTAGCGCTAATGTTCCTAGTGGTCTTGTAAATATTACAGGTGTTCTTTCCTATTTTAATACCACTAAACAAATTCTAATTAGAAATAGATTAGATATTCAATAAAAGTAATTCACTATATAAGAAAGGCCATTGACTTCAAAAGACGTTTTATACTATTTAGTTCTCTTTTTGTCAATGGCTTTTTTAATTATAAAAAGTCCTCTTTTCAAAAGAAACAAACATGTTTCAAGTAAAGGTTTTTTATTGTTATTTTTTTTATCCGTTATAATAAGTGCATCATATTCCTATGCTACGATTCATTATTTCAAAGGGGATATTTTATTGTTTTTTAGAGATGGCAATAATATTTCCTGCTTTTTAGAACAAGATTTTTTCAAAAATATAGAATTACTTTTTTGGCATGGAGGCAAGATAGATCCTCCAAGAATACACGACCAAGTCATGGGAACCAACACATGGAGCATTCCTTCAGATTTTTTGATGTCTAGGATTTATGGGGGTTTCATGTATATTTCTAGAGAGAATCTATATGTCATTTCACTTTTCTTTGGCCTTATTAGTTTTTTGTCAAAATACTTATGGATACAAATTGCAGAAAAATATAATTTATCAAAAGAACATACCTTTTTATTGCTTTTCATGATAATATTTTCGGGAATAGATTCATTTTTTATTCAAGGAATGCACAAAGAATCCATAGCTTTTTTACTTATAAGCTATCTTTTTTATTTCCAAAAATCAGAGAAAAATTTACTATCAATATCACTATTTCTTTTATCCATTATACATTTAATTATACTTAGAAATTACATTGTAGCTATTTTCATCATTGCTTTGGTTATTTGGGAATTAAGAAAAGCCTATATTGCTAACAAAAATAGATTCTATATATTCTTAACAACCAGTATTGCTATCACTATAATATTGATAATTAAAATTGCTCCATTTCTTATTCAAAGAAAAGAACGATTTAATAAAAAAGCCATAGGAAATACAGCTTTGGATTATATCGATTTTAATAACAATTTCTTTGAAAATCTTATTGTTTTCTTTAAATCACTTTTTACGTTATTTTTTTATATTCCCAATATTAATAATTTTTCCTTTTTACATTTATTCTTAATTCTTAGCAATCTTTTTTTCATTTTGTGGCTAATTTATTTTATTAAAAACAAACAAATCAAAAATATCAACA
>JBIPMU010000153.1:0-4191 GCA_044377205.1 Chitinophagales bacterium
CCTACTGAAATTCCCTCAATAAAAGGAGTAGATCTAGTTTTAGGAGCTTCAGATAAATTCAAATTGGTAGATCATTTGGAGAAAATTGACTCGCAATCTGAAAAAGTATTTGCAGAAGATATTAAGGAAATTAATGAATTCGTTCCTACATTTTCTTCAGGGGATAGAACCCGTACTTTTTTGAAAATTCAAGATGGATGCGACTACTTTTGTACATTTTGTACTATTCCATTAGCCAGAGGGCGAAGTAGGAGCCAATCTATAGAAGCTACTATGGAAATATATAGAAAAGCGGTAGCTACAGGTGTAAAAGAAATTGTACTCACCGGAGTGAATACAGGTGATTTTGGAAAAAATGAAGATGGTAAAATAAGAACAGAAGAGACTTTTTTAGATTTATTAAAAGAAATTGAAAAAGAGCAGGATGGTTTGAGAATTCGTGTTTCTTCAATTGAGCCTAATTTACTTACAAATGAAATCATAGATTTGGTAGCCTCGAGTCATAAATTAATGCCTCATTTTCATATACCTCTTCAAAGTGGCTCTGATAAGGTTTTGAAAGAAATGCATCGAAAATATGATAGTGTTTTTTATAAAGAAAAAATAGCTTATATTCGAGAAAAAATACCACATGCTGGAATTGGGGTAGATGTCATTGTAGGTTTTCCCGATGAAGATGAGGAAGCTTTTTTAGAAAGTTATCATTTTGTTAATCAATTGGATGTATCGTATCTTCATGTTTTTACCTATTCTGAAAGAGATAATACTCGTGCCATAAAATCCGATATTGTAATTCCTATAGAAATTAGACGAGATAGAAACAAGCAGTTTAGAACATTATCTGATAAGCATAAACGTAAATTCTATGAAAAACACGTCGGAGAAATTGCAAATGTTCTTTTTGAACATGAAAATGATAATGGATTTATAAATGGATATACTCAAAATTATATTAGAGTTCGTATACCTTTTCAGGAAACGCTTAAAAATACCATTCAAAAAGTTCGATTAACTCGTGTAGAACCTTTAATGTATATGACAGCAGAACTAGTTTAAAATTTTATCTAAATTTTTTTGTATACAAGTCTTTTAAACGATTAATTGTATTTTGATCTACATCAAGTTTTTTATTTTTTTCTATTTTCTCAATCCATGAAAAAAGCACTTCATGTTTAAATTTTTTTGGAAATAATTCTATGTAGCGCTCCATATAAAAAGCCGATGACTGAGGCGAATAGTTCTCTTTTTCAAGAATTTTTTGAGCATATTGTAATGCCTCTTCCATTTTATCCTCATTAATTGAAATTTTTAAATCTTCTTCCCAGAAATATATCCAAGGTTCTGGATTTATCTGTAGTTTTATTAAAATTTCCTTTAATTGTGCTATTTGGGTGCGGTTGTAGTGCTTTTTTTTATCTAAATCAATACTTTTATAAGCTATTCGACTGAGCGTATTCAGCAAATCTGATTTACTTATATTAAGTTTATTGGGCTCTATAGAATCTATTTGATTAAACCAAAATGAAAAAAATCCGTTATCAAATCTATAAACACAGTGTTTTAGTAATAGATAACTTTTATTATCTGCTAATTTTTCCTTTGGAAATTTAGTATATAAGTCATTGGCTACTTGATCTAAAAGACTGTCTTTTCTCAATATCTTCAACCATTGTGAATAGGAATAAAGTTGATTCAGATTCCTATCTCCGCTCTTATATTTTTTTTCTAAATAGCTAAACCGAACCTGACTATCCAAAGCTTTTGATGCTATTTCTTTTAAATTGTCAAATGTAGGCGAAGGTTTTGAATAGTATACAAAATTCATATCTTTATCAAAAAAGAAGAAGTAAGGAATACTCTCTATAAAAAGATTATAGATTTGCATAAATCCTTTGTCTTCGTCTTTGAAATTCTTCGTATTCATTTTGTAGGTTACAAAATTTTTGTTGTAGACTTTACCTATTTCTACATCATTAAAAAATGGCTCAAGCTCTTGACAATGCGAGCAATCTGAATTATAAAATTCTACGAAGACCATTTTGTTTTCTTTTTTTGCTTTCTTAAAAGCTTCTTCCAATGTAGATGTGCTTACAATTTGTGAATACAAATAAAAAGGAACAATTAAACTAAAAAATAAGATAAATCTGAGTCGTTTATTCATTTTTTAATCTTTAGATTTATTGGGAAAATATAGTTTAAAAAATCAAACAAGTATAGATTCTATTTTAAGAAAAATTGAATAGCTAATGTTAATTTCTCTTTCAATTCTTTTCTATGAACAATAAAGTCCAAAAAGCCATTCTCCATTACAGATTCAGCTGTTTGAAACCCAATTGGTAGCTCTTTTTTAATAGTTTCTTTCACCACTCTTGGACCCGCAAATCCTATCAATGACTTTGGTTCCGCAATATTGATATCGCCTAGCATAGCATAAGATGCTGAAACACCTCCTGTGGTAGGATCTGTCATCAATGAAATATAAGGTAATTTAGCTTCGGCAAGTTGTGTTAATTTGGCAGATGTTTTGGCCATCTGCATTAAAGAAAAAGCACTTTCCATCATACGAGCACCGCCTGATTTGGAAATAATCATAAAGGCTGATTTTGTCTCTATTGATTTATCTATGCCTCTAGCAATTCGTTCTCCTACTACCGAACCCATTGACCCACCAATGAATGAAAAATCCATACAAGCAATAATGAGTTTTTCTCCATTTATTAAACCCTGACCTACTGCTATGGCCTCGGATAGTCCTGTTTTTTTCTTTGCTTTCGCTATTTTATCAGGATAAGGGCTTTCGTCTACAAATTCTAATTTATCGGTAGGTACTATATTTTCAAATAATAAATCAAATTTATTATCATCAAAAAGCAATTTGAAATATTCTCTGGAAGAAATACGACTATGGTATTCACATTTTTTACAAACAAATAGATTTTCTTCAAAATCCTTTGCTACTTCAGTGTGTCTACATTTTGGACATTTGAACCAAATACCATCGGGTGTTTCAAGTTTTTGAGACGTTTCTGTATTAATGTTTTTCTTCAATCGCTGCCACCAATTCGATTTTGATCGCTCTTCCATTAATTCATAATCCATATTTCACTAATTTTAATGCAAAACTAATTCAAAAAAATTAAATTTGCATTCTTAAATTCCTCCAAGATTTTGTACAATTCTAATAAATCTTTTTCGTATTCTTTGTTTAAACTTTGTTTTGAATTTGTCTTTATATCAGTTAAATTATTGTATTTCTTTAGGTTAGAGAATTTGTTTCAAAAGATACTATATTACTTCTTAAAAGATATTATTAAGTATCGAAAAGATGTAGTATTGAATAATATTCAACATATAGGAATCAAAAAAGAAGTCCAAGATATAGTCATGATAGATTATTATAAGCATTTGTCAGAGTTGATTTTTGAAACCATATGGTGCTTCAAAGCCTCTCCCTCTTCCATAAAAGAAAAGGTGGAAATCAGCAATATAGAAGTCTTTGATCATATATACGATTCGGGCAAAAACGCAACTATACTGCTGTCTCATATTGGAAATTGGGAACTTTTTTGCCAATGGGCAGCCTTGTATATTCCTCGCTTAAACGTGGTTACACTCTATACACCTATCAAAAATAATACCTTAAATCAACTGTTGCTAGAGTATCGACAACGATTTGGGGTGCACATGATATCTACCAAAGCTACTTTAGATTTGTATCGAAAACAAAAAACGTTGAATCCTTGTATCAATCTTTTTGCTGTAGACCAGAATCCTGGAGCACCTTTTGAGCAGTATTGGACGCAATTTTTTGATGCTCAAGTACCTATAATTTCAGGTGCCGAAAAGTTTGCAATTTCTCAAAAACAAGATGTATATTATTTAAAAATTACTAAAAATTCTAAAAAGTATACTTTAGTAATTGAGAAAATTGAATATGACAATAATACTGAATTTGACTTAACAAACAAGCAAATGAAAGTATTGGAAGAAAATATACTATTGAATCCAGCCTTATGGTTGCTTTCGCACAATCGATTCAAATACGCTAATCAAAAATAAGAGAATTATGGATACAATTTGGTTCAAAATCCCAACAATCGAAATCTTACAAGAACGTTCAAAAAACTCAATGAGCGATTTTTTGGATATAGCTTTTACGGAAGTGGGAAGCCATTTTTTAAAAGCCACTAT
>JBIPMU010000154.1:0-4189 GCA_044377205.1 Chitinophagales bacterium
AATTAGCTGAACGTAAAAAACCAAAATTTTCATTAGTAATTTCCAGAACCCCCTCACAATTTACAATCCCTTCCAATTCGGCCAATATTTGATTTTTCATCTCATTTGGATTCGCTTGCACCTCTTGAATAGGAGTAAAAACATCAGATTGCGACTGCTCTATACCTGCTATAGGTTGTTCTACTTCATTAGCTGGCATAATTTCGTTATCCATATCATCTTCAGATACCCTAAAAAGATCTGATTCTTGTTTCTTTTTAGGACCTTTAATATTGGGGTTAAAGGGCTTCTTTCCCATTTTATCTTTATTGAAATCTGAATTAATGACTTCGGGCACATCCTCCACTAGAGATAATGATTCAACTTCTGAAATTTTTGAGATATCTTCAACTTCATTGATTTTTTTCTTATCTTTTAGAACAATTTTTTTAGGAGCCTCCTCTACTATATCTTCTAACTTATTGGTTTCTTCAGATTTTGAGATACGTTTCCTTTTTGGTTTTTCGTTCTCCAAATTTTCTTCTTTGTTGACTTCCTTCATGGTAAATTAAATTAATTGTTTCAAAAAACGTTGATTTGTTTTTCAATAAATAATAATGAATTTTTTAATAAATATATTTCAAAAATGAAAGTAATAGTGATTGACTTTTTGGGAAAACTTTTGAATCTTTGAAGGTGTATATCAAAATAAATCCAGAAGCTTCTTTGGTATAATATGAGACAAAAATAAAGCATTTTTTTAATTCCAATATTTTTTTTTAAAATCATTTGAAAAAAAAAATGAAACTTTGCAGTTCAAAATCTATAATCTGTGAGCTGGAAATCCTCTTTAGAAGTCTTAAAAAGCGAAATAAATACATATAACATAAATAATGCCAGCGAATTAGAGGCATTTCGTATTGAATTTTTGGGAACAAAAGGTAAAATAAAAGAGGCTATGTCCTTGATGGGAAGTTTGCCAGTAGAAGAAAAAAAAATATATGGACAGGCTGTAAATGAGGTTAAAAAATTAGCCGAGGAAAAATGGCAAGCTTCTAAAGACTTATTTGAAAATCAACCTAGAAAAGCTTCAAAAAACATAGACATATCAGCTACTTCATTCAGAAAAAACGTAGGAACTGCTCACCCCATAACTCTAGTCAGAAGAAAAATTGTTAGTATTTTTGAGCGAATTGGATTTGTGGTTGCCGAAGGTCCTGAAATAGAAGATGACTGGCATAATTTTACAGCGCTAAACACACCAAAAGACCACCCTGCTCGTGATATGCAAGACACCTTTTTTCTGACAGAAGACAAAGAATACTTGCTTCGCACTCATACTTCCAGCACTCAAATTCGTTCTTTGGAAAATGAAAAATTGCCTTTGCGAATCATTACCCCAGGTCGAGTTTTTAGGAATGAAACCATCTCGGCACGAGCACATTGTACCTTTCATCAAGTGGAAGGATTATATATAGATGAAGGCGTTTCATTTGCCGATTTAAAACAAGTTATCTATTACTTTGCAAAAGAAATGTTTGGCAGTGAAAATGTGCGTTTCCGTCCTTCTTTTTTCCCTTTTACCGAACCGAGTGCGGAGATAGATATTTCATGTTTTATCTGCAATCAAAAAGGATGTAACGTTTGTAAAAAAACAGGCTGGGTAGAAATAGGTGGCTGTGGTATGGTAGATCCTAATGTACTCAAAAACTGCAATATCGATACCGCAAAATACAATGGATTTGCATTTGGAATGGGTATAGAACGTATTGCCATGCTACAATATCAAATTAACGATATTCGTCTTTTCTGGCAAAATGATACTCGATTTTTGCAACAATTCAAAGGAGAAGTTTTATAAAAAACTAAAAATGTAAATCGCAATTGATCCATTCTTGACTCAGCGATGCATTCATTTTTTTGTAAAACTCAATAGCCGAAGTATTCCATTCCAAAACTTGCCATCGTATTCGCCTACATTTTTCTTTCTTGGTTACTTCAATTATTTTTTCTAGTAAGGCTTTACCAATGCTCATTCCTCTATATTCGGGCTTTACATACAAATCATCGAGATATAGACTTTTACCAACCCAGGTATAATACGCAAAAAAATAGAGGGCCATGCCTACTATTTCTCCTTCAACTTCAGCTACAAAAAATTCGAAATATTTTTTTTCTTCACGCATTCTCTCTATGTTATTAATTACCGCATAGGGTTCTCTCTCAAAAAGCGCCAATTCTTTTATCATTTCTAAAACAGCCTCAAAATCAGCTTCTGTTCCTTTTCGAATTTTCATTACATTTATTTATTTTACAAAAATAAGATAGTCCTTTTTAAACTCAATAATTTTGACAAATTGTTTCATTTTTTTTCAATTGAATAATTTTTTCCACAATATCAAAAAAAATGTCTAAATTTACCCCCAAATTCTATAAAAAAGAATAGATATGAAGAAAGCTTTTACATTCATAATATTATTATTTTTTTTCTCTATCATAAATGCACAATGGGCTCCTTATTGTCAATCGCAATCTACTTGGACAGCAGCCAATGACAAAGATGAAAATATAGGGAAAGTGACATTTTTAACCATAGATAATACTACCGCTTGTGGAAGTGTTGTAGGGTCACAAGGTACCGCTTCAGCTAGTGTAGTATCAGCTGCAGGATATGTAAACTATTCAAATTTTGTAAATTCAACCGTTCCTATTCCTGTTTTAACCTATGGATCTACAAATTCAATTACTGTAAATATTACACAATGCAATGGTGGAAACTGGACAAACTCTGGAAAAATTTTTATTGATTGGAATCGTGATAACGATTTTTTAGATCCAGGAGAGGAGTTTATATTACACTCAAGTGTTGCAGGTGCACATACAAAAACTATAAACATTACCGTGCCCAATAATGCTGTTGTGGGTCTTTCAAGAATGCGTGTAAGTGTTTTTGAAACAACAATTGGCAATATAAATTCATGTTCAAATCTAACTTGGGGAGAGGTTGAAGATTATAGTGTATTTATAGGTGAAAAAGTTTTTGATCTATCTTTGGATCCAATCATTGAGCCAGACACAGTAGCTTTCTGTGGAGATTCAAAAAAATCAGTAACCGTAAAAGTAAATAATATCGGAAATCAAGCCATGCTGGGTGGATTTGTAAAAATGAACATTCTGCGAAATGGCGTATTAATTGATTCGGTTCGAAAAAATTTAACCAATACGATACTCAATGGAGTTTCTACTACCATAAATATTGGAGATCTATCATTCACAACAGATGAACCCCTTGAATTTCATGCTATTGTATATCATCCTGATGATCAAAACAGAGGCAATGATACTCTGAAAAAAACAATTTGGGTATATCAGCATCCAACATTTAGGAAATTTTATAAAAAAGTATGTCTTGGGGATTCTACTCTTTTAGTCGTCGATAGTTTTTCAAAACCTCCACATAGAATATTATGGGAAAATCAAGATGAAAATGACTCTACTAATATACTATTTGGATCTAATAGTAATGTTCAAGTAACCATTACCAGAGGAAAATGTGAAAAAACTAGTAATTATAGTATAGAGCTTCATCCCTTGCCAACTTTAATTATGCCTCGCGACACTACTTTATGCAATGGGCAATCTGTTCAACTGAATGTAACCACTAATGCAAATACAGTAATATGGAGCCCAGATAATAGCGCAGGTACCTCAAAAACAGTTGGAGATAGTACCAAGACATATTCGGTAACAGCTATCAACACTACCAATAATTGCATTAAAAAAGGAGAGGTAAGTATAAGAGGTGTTCAATTACCATTATATAGCGCTATAAAAGATACCGTGTGCATAAATGATACAGCAATTATTGGGCAAACGCATGCTAATGGATTTAGCTACCAATGGCTATATGATTCAACAAAAACAACCCCTGTAGTCAATATTTTGGGGAATAATATCAATCAAACTGGAATTTATAAATACTACCTTGGATATCAAGGCTGTAGAAAACTAGACTCAACATATTTAAAAGTAAATGCACTTCCAAATGTTAGTGCTGTACAAAATCGTCCTAATGGGATTTGCAAGTATGAATCAGATACTCTAGTTGCTACGGGAGCATTAACATATAATTGGGGAAGCATAGGGACTGGACAGTTAAAAGCGGTTTCTCCTCTAATTACAACTAATTATAAAGTTACAGGTACCGATG
>JBIPMU010000155.1:0-4175 GCA_044377205.1 Chitinophagales bacterium
TTTTCAATATCGCTATAACGCAAATTCTCCAGACAATTTTGATATATATTCTCAAATTGAATACAATAAATTCATCTCTTTCATTGGAGGATATAGAAGTAGTGGAGCCTTTTTATTTGGCGCACAATATGAGTTTAATGAAAATAGCTTCCCTTCAATAAATAACAAGATAAAATTATGTTACAATTTTGATTTATCAAGTAGAAATCCAACTAATCAGATGGGAAGTACTCACGAAATTACGATTAGAATTAATATCGGAGAGAAATTGGATCGTGGATATGTATATGGAAGGTGGTAAAAACCTAGCTATATCTTCTCCAATATCATCTCAATAGCAGTTTTAACTGCCTTTTGAGGATTATTGGAGAATTTGCCTAAGGCTCGATTGGCTATTATTACATTGACCGAAAGCGCATGATGTCCAAGTAAATTGGATAGACCATAAATCCCAGACGTTTCCATTTCAAAATTGGTAATTTTTCCCAATGAAGATTGGAATTTAGCCATCTTATCATTATAATTTGCTACGGTGGGAATGGCGCGCACTTGACGTCCTTGTGGTGCATAAAATCCTGTATTGGTGAGTGTAATACCTTTTACAAACTCGGGGAATAAATCCAACATCTCTTGCGAAGCGGATGCTGTGTATGGCTCAATAACAGCAATTGATTCTTGTTTCAAAAAGGCTTCAAAATCCTTTTTCAACAATATTTCATTAGGAGAATGACTCGTCTGATAAAAGTGCATCAAACCTTCCATACCTATTGCATATTCACTCAAAACAACACTATTCAAAGGAATATCGGCATGCAATGCTCCAGAGGTGCCTATTCGAATAATTTTGAGCGATTTGAGTACTTTTTTTATTTCTCTTTTTTCTAAATCGACATTAACTAACGCATCCAATTCATTTAAAACAATATCAATATTATCGGTACCTATTCCTGTTGAAATTACGGTAATTCGCTTGCCTTTCAATAGGCCCGTATGAGTCAAAAATTCTCTTTTTTGTTTTTTGACTTCTATCGTATCAAAAAAACAAGAAATCTCGCCTACTCTATCGGGATCACCAACAAAAATAATTGTATCCGCAATATCTTGTGGCAATAGATTTAAGTGATACACACTATTATCAGGATTCAAAATCAATTCGGATGCTGCTATCATAATTCGTTAATCTATTTGTTTAAAAATTGAAAAAAAGATTTCAAAATCTTTTTGCTTCAAAGCAGGAAAATTACCGATACGAATTTGCATGGTTTTATACTGTCCATAGCCGTTACTTACCGAAATATTATGAGATGCCAAAAGTTTTATAGCTTGCGCTACCCTATCGGCACTATCAGCTTGTATGACAATAATAGTAGGAGACTGAAACTGCGCATCAAATACAAAAGGTTTGAAATGAACCATCGAATTCAATTGGTTATAAATCCAAATTGCACGAGTTTTAATTTCATTACGAAGCGATTCTATATTTTGTGATAATAGATATTTTGAAATGTGATTGAGCAAATAAATTCCATAGACATTGGGCGTGGAATGCGTTTCATTTTTTTCAAAATTTTTCCAATGAATAGGCAGCGTATGATGCGCCCCAATTCCCTTTTCCGCTTTTAAAGCAATGGATTTGGCAAGCATACGGGGGGATGCAATCCAAATCCCCAATCCTGCAGGCATTCCAAAAGCTTTTTGAACTGAAAAAAAAGCATTATCTATATAATTAAAATCCAAATTCACAATAGGTACAGCGGATACAATATCTACCGAAATCAATTTTTCGGGGTATTTTTTGGCAATATTTGCTATTTCATTTTCTGGAATCCAAACCCCTGTGGAAGTTTCATTTTGGGTAATACAGATCATCTCTACATCGTCTTCTACCAATATTTGCGAAGCATGAAATCCTTTTCCTTCTTCAAATTCAATCTTTTGCGTATCTAATTTGAGACTTTGTGCGTAGTCATAAAATCTGCTTGAAAAAGAGCCATTGACAATATGAGCACTTTTATTTTTGACACCGTTTAACAGAATTCGTTCCCATAATTCTGATGCAGAACCTGTAAAAAAAACACCATACGATTCAGGTATATTCATTAACTTCTTTATATGAGAGACAACCTCCAAATGCAATTGCCTAAACTCTGGACTGCGATGCGATATACTTCCCATATTTTCAGCAAAAAACTGAGCGGTAAGATTGGGCACTTGCTCAAAAATCATAGCGGGTCCAACATTAAAAATAGTTTTTTTATTCATCATCGACATACTTTTCCTCCGGTTTATATCAGATTTTTAATTATCATTTGTCTATTTAAAATGCTAAAGTATAACTTTTTTTTGATATGATAAAAATAGAGCTTATCATCATTAAAAATTTAATAAATTTCATTAAATTTAATTATCACAAGTAATTGATTTTGTAAATATTACAAAAACACACCTTTATTAAGATTAGATACACAAACTATTGAATTATAAACAATTATAATTTTAACAATACATATTAGATTTTATTTATAAATTTGCGAATTAATTTTAATCAATTTTTAAACGTTGCTTTAGATGAATTTAAAAAGCATTTTAGTACTCATCGTAATGTTGATTTGGTGGATAGTATGCTGGAAACACTATACCTGTGGCATCAAAAATTTTTGCGATTCGGAATATACACATATGGTAGATTCTTCTCAATTTCAAGCGCCTTCTTTTCCTATTTCATTTAATCTCAATTCGGACAGTGCAATATTAAATGATTTTGAAATATATAGAAGTGATCTTTGTAGTAAATATAAGGGTCAATATATAGAAATTTTGGGTTCTTATTTCTCCAACGAAATAAATAGTTCATCTTTTGCAAATATTGGATTGGCTAGAGCACAACAATTCAAAAATCTTCTTGCTTCTTGTATAGATACAAGCAAAGTTCAGTTAGCTTCTATTGAAATCACAAAAGATTCTTTATTTAAATCTCCTTTTGAGGCATTGAAAATTCAAATAGCGGACACGACTCGTTTTTTAAATTTATCGGATATAAAAGTAGTAAGTCAGGATAATATGGCTGAATTATTTTTCCCATTACATTCAAAAATAAGTTTAAAGGAAGAAACGTATTCCAATTTATTAAAAGAATATATAGCTAAGATTGGAATAAGCTCTCAAAAAATTAGATTGGAAGGGCATTTTGTGGATCTTTTAAATTCTGATACTACAAATAAAAAGCTTTCAGAAGATCGATGCAAAATGGTTAGAGATCATTTGATAAGTATGGGGCTTTCTGTAGACAAAATTATCCTAGAAGGATATGGATCTTCAAAACCAAAATATATAAATAATACGCCCGAAAACATTGCAAAAAACTGTCGTATAACAATTAAAATCATTCAATAATTATTATAAATCAAAGATTATGATATTCACATTAACCATTTTTCAAAACAACTTATTGGAACAATACGATATAACAAATGCCTCTATTGAAATTATAATTATGCTATTTGTATCTTCCTTATTGGGTTTTCTTTTGGGATATTTCATGAGTCATAGAACAAAGAAGGAATTTGTTTACAATGATGTAAAAAATGAATCTTCTAGCAAAAGTTCAATTGAAGAAAAATTTATTCAAGCTGAAAAAGAAGCTACTACATCAACAGATAATGAAAAAGTATCTGTGAAAAAAACAACAAAAAAAGAAACAGTTTTAAAAGTAGAAACACCGAAAACAAAATCAAAAGTAGAACCGCAAAAAACTACTGCTAAAAAAACTGTGGCAAAAACACCCGTTTCAAATACTAAAAATGATTTAAAAGTAATTGAAGGAATAGGACCTGGGATTGAAAAATTATTAAATTCAAAGAATATCAATACATATAATGAATTGGCAAATACAAAGATTGATGTTATTCAACAATTCTTGAATGATGGCGGACCTCGATTTGCTATGCACTCTCCTGAAACATGGCCTATGCAAGCCCAATTATTATTTGAAAACCGAATGGAAGATTTCAAAAAATTGACAGAAGAACTCAAAGGAGGCAAAATCATTAAATAGTTTTCTTTCTTCTAATACATAAAGTATAGTATATTACATGGTTATTGGTATTGCGGGCGGTACAGGCTCTGGAAAAACAACTGTAGTAAAAAAAATCATGAATCTTTTTCCAAAAAAAGAT